>NZ_JBJNIP010000080.1:0-22854 GCF_056324165.1 Wenzhouxiangella sp. YN9 | reverse complement strand
CGACGATGGTCAGACCGCAACGGAGTTACTCGGCACACCAGGTGCGTTCGAAGTCTCACCAACACCGGTCAGCGCCGAGCTGCCCGAGGTTGTTACATAGAAATCGTCGCCGATGTGTTGGGAATATGTTGACACGTTCCGGCGTCGAACACGATGCGGTTGCAGTCGGGCTCCAGGGCGCGAAAGGCATCAGCACTCATGTTCTCCGGCGGGCTCAGATTGAAGTGCAGATTGCCGTCGCCAACGTGCCCGAACACGCAGGGGCGGATACCCGGCACGCGTTCGGCCAGGGCACGGCAGGTGTCTTCGACAAAGCCCGGGATGGCGGCCACAGGAACCGAAATATCGTGCTTGAGGCTGGCGCCGCCGAGCTTCTGCGCCGGCGAGATTGCCTCGCGCAGGCGCCACAATTCACCGGCGCGGATATCGTTGGCGGCCACCACCGCGTCGGTGGCCACGCCTTCGTCGCGGGCGCGCTCGAGGGCTTGCACGCAGGCATCGCCGAGCCAGTCGCCGGCCACCGCCGTGTCGGCCTGCAGCAGCAGATACCAGGGGTGGGCCCTTACCAGCGGATCGTGCGCGTCGGGGAGATAGTCGAGCACGAAATCCAGCGCCAGGCGCGGCATCAGTTCCAGTGCCGAAACCGTCTCGCCCAGATGGTGCCGGAGCAGCCGCAGCAGCGTCAGCGTGGACGCCAGATCGGGCGCGCCGATCAGGGCGGTCATGCTCTGGCGCGGCGTGGCGACCAGGCCCAGGGAAGCTGCGGTAACGATGCCCAGCGTGCCTTCGCTGCCGATGAACAGCTGATTCAGGTCGTAGCCGCTGTTGTCCTTGCGCAGACCCTTGAGGCCGTCCAGCACGCGGCCGTCGGCCAGCACCACCTCCAGGCCCAGTACCTGCCGGCGCATGTTGCCGTAACGGATGGTCAGATGCCCACCGGCATTGGTGGCGACATTGCCGCCAATGGTGGCGCTGCCCTCCGAGGCCAGGCTCATGGGAAACACCAGCCCGGCACCAGCAGCGGCCTGCTGCACCGTCGCCAGCGGGCAGCCGGCCTCGGCCACCAGGCTGGCGCCCTCGGCGTCGACGCTGCGTATCTGGCGCATGCGCTCCAGGCTGAGCACCACCTCTGCCCCGGTGCCGCGCGCGCACTGACCGCCCACCAGGCCGGTGTTGCCGCCGCGCGGCACGATCGTCAGGCCGGCTTCGCGGCAGAGGCTCACCGCAGCGGCCACCTGCTGGGTAGAGGCCGGGCGCAGCATGGCCAGCGGCAGGTCGTGGTAACGTCCGCGCGGCTCGCCGCTGCGCTCGGCCAGATCCGCGGTGTCGCTGATCACCCCGGCCGCGCCAAGCAGGTTTCGCAAGCGCGCGAGGTTTTCCGAAAAGCGCTGGACTGTCATGCCGGCATTATCCCAGAAAGCATACATGCATCAAATATGCATGTTATCCTTTACTTCAGATTCCAGCGTGCTGTAAGCCAAGGTGGACAAGCCATGACCTTCGTTGTGACCGAAAACTGCATCAAGTGCAAATACACCGATTGCGTGGAGGTCTGCCCCGTGGACTGCTTTCACGAGGGCCCCAACTTTCTGGTCATTGACCCCGAAGAATGCATCGATTGCACCCTGTGCGAGCCAGAATGCCCGGTCGACGCCATCTATCCCGAAGACGATCTGCCGGCCGACCAGCGACACTTTCTCGAAATCAACGCAGAGCTGTCGCCACAGTGGCCGGTGATCACGGAAATGAAGCCCGCCCCCGAAGACGCCGAGGAGTGGGAAGACGTGCCGGGCAAGCTCGAGTACCTGGAGCGCTGAGCCGCCGGACCTGAACCGCCGGGCACGCCCACGACGGAACCCTCACACGGGGCACGGGTCGATAGCGGTAAGCTTTATCGCATTGCACCCGGAGAAGCCCGTGAACAAAGGATTCCTGAAACAAGCGCCACTGAAGCAGGCCGGCGTCGCAGCCGCCGCGCTGCTGCTGTCAGCCTGCACCTTCAACCTGCGCCCGCAAGGCGGAGACGAACCCGCCGACGGCGAAGAGCAGAAGGTGACCACCGCCGTGGCCGGGCAGCTGTTCTATCCCGAGCGCATCGCCCTGCCCCCTGAGGCCGTGCTGCATATGCAGGTTCACGAAATTACGCCGGAAGGCATGGCCACCATTGCCGAATACCACCAGCAGCTCGACGGCGGCCAGGTGCCCTTTCCGCTCGGCCTGAGCTTTGAACGCACGCCGGGCAACAACCACCTGCACGAGCTGCGCGCCAGCGTAAGCGCTGACGAAGAATTTTTGCGCGACAGCGGCCCGGTGCTGCTCGACCCGCAATCGACGCGCATCGACCTGGGCCGAGTCAGGCTGTTTGCTTTCGACGACGCGCTGACCGCCGGCGACCGGCCAACGCTCGATCTGCCCAACGAGGCGCGCGGCAACGAGCCGGGCTGGCTGCTCGAGCTGACCGACGATCGCGCAACGCTCGACTACGACTACGGCGAGTCCCGCATCACGGCACCGCTGATCGATCGCCAGGGCCTGAAACAGGGCGAGCGCATCCGCGCCGCCGGCGAGAACGGCGTGATCACCGCCACCTTCCACCAGACCGCATGCCGCGACAGCGCCACCGGCATGCCGCATCCCTGGCAGGTGAGCGCCCGGGTGCCCGGCCGGCGCCTGACCGGCTGCGGCGGCGAGCCCGAAAGCCTGCTCGTCGGCGACTGGGTGATCGAGCAGGTGGGCGAGATGCAGCCCGGCGAGGAGGCGCGCATGACGCTGGCATTCGACGGCGAAGGTCGAATCAGCGGCCGCGGCGCCTGCAACTCGTGGTTCGCCGACTACAAGCTCACGCCCGAGCGCCTGAGCATCGAGCGCCCCGGCGCGACCCTGATGGCCTGCGCCGACGAACTGATGGCGCTCGATCAGCGCCTGTTCGAGCTGCTGGATGCGGTTCACGGCTTTGAACTGGACAACGAAGGCCGCCTGCTGCTGATCTCCGGCAACGAGCGCATCCGCGCCCGCCCGGCCGATTCGGACTGAAGGCAGGTTCAGCGTCGAGTTTCTGCAACCGCAGATTGCGCAGGTCTGATCCGGTTGATGGCGGGCCGGGCTCGCCAGAACCGGGAAACCACTCTTTCGACAGATCTCTCGGGTTCAGTTTCCGTGTATTCGGTGCCTTCCGTGGTTACAAGGTTCTGACTTTCTTGAAATCTGCGCCATCTGCGGTTTCGAGGGCTTGAAGCCTATCAAGCCCCAGGCAAGACACCGCGGCCGGTCAGCTGCCCGGCCACGGCCTGACGGAAGGGCGCGATGCGGTTGGCCACCCGCAGCACCGAGCGGCGCAGCACGCGCGCGGGCAGGTGATCATTGGTGTACAGCCCCACCACCGTGGCGGTGGCCAGATACAGCGGCAGGCTGGCCATCCGGTGCCGGCGCTGATAGGCGGCCAGCACCGAGCGATCGGAAACCGGCAGACCGCGCCCGGCGGCCGAGTGCATCGCCTGAGACAGGATCTCGACGCCCTTGAGACCCAGATTGAAGCCGTGCGCGGTCACCGGGTGCATGCCCACCGCGGCGTCGCCGACCAGCGCCAGGCGCTCGGCGACCGTCCGGTCGGGCCACACGCCGACTAGCGGATAGAGGTGGCGACGGCTGTCGAGACGCATCTCGCCGAGGCGATGCCGGTACATGGCGGTGACTTCGCGGTTGTAGTCGGCCTCGTCGCATTCAGCCAGGCGGCCGGCCTGCTCGTGCGGCAGGGTAATCACCGCCGAGGCCCGGCGGCCGACGAGTGGCAGCATCGCCAGGGTGCGGTCGTAGCCGAACCACTCCCAGGCGACGTTTTCGTGATCGCGCTCGAGGGTGACGTGGGCCAGCAGCATGCTGCAGCCGAAATCGCGCATGCGCGCGCCGATGCCGGCCGCGCGGCGCAGGCTCGAAAAGCGTGAATCGGCCGCGATCACCAGGCCGGCCTCGACCGAACGGCCGTCGGACAGCTCGAGGCGGCGTCCCGTCGCCGTGAGCGCCGTGCCCTCGACCCTGACCCCGGCCTCGACCCTGGCGCCTTGCTGCGCGGCCACCGCCTCCCAGGCCGCTTTTCTGATGCGGTGGTTGGCCACCAGAGTGCCCAGCCGGTCGCTGCCGCCGTCGGCGTGGCTGATGCGCATCGGCCGCGGCGATTCGCCGTCGAACACGGCCGCGTCGCGCAACTCACTGAGGGTGGCGGCGTCCAGCCGTTGCCAGATGTCGATGCGCTCGAGCAGCGCCTGCGAGGCGTGGGTGAGCGCAATCTCGCGCCCGTCCTCGGCCGGTTCGGCCAGGTTGTCTTCCGACGCGCCGTCGAACAGGCGAATGTCGAGCCCCAGCCCGTCGAGCGCGCGCGCCAGGCACAGCCCGGCCGGCCCGGCGCCAACGATGGCCACATCGATGGTCATGTCGCTTGCAACTCCTCTGGTGTTCATCCCGGGGATGCCGTGCACCCGACCGTAGCACGCAGCGGCGGCTGGCGGGCTTGATCCCGATCAGAAACGAAAAAGCCGCCGCCCTTCACCATGAGCCTGCGCAAGCCGGTATCATGTACGGTTTGTCATGTAACCACCGCGGAGACAACCCCCATGGTCGCCAAGCGCAAGGAAGGTGAGCTCGGGCCCGCCTGCCAACAGCAGGAGTATGAAGTCGGCTGGGAAGACCTGCCGCTGTCGTGCCCCACGCCCGCAATGAAGGTCTGGAACGCCCACCCGCGCGTCTATATACCGGTTCACCGCTCCGGGCGCGAGATGTGCGCATACTGCGGCGCCGTCTACACATTGCGTGACCCCGATCCCGAACAGCCGATGCCGTTGTTCGACAACGCCGAGATCGAAAACGCCTTCCGCCGCGCCCAGCAGCGCGTGCGCGAAGAGCAGAGCCAATCGGCCTGAGTGCAACCAGCCGGACGTTGCGCCTGCTTCCCGCGCCAGGGAGGCGGCACCCGCGCCTGCCCGGTCGAAATGATGCCCGCGCTTGACACCCCGGCCGCCCGCGGCGTAGCTTTGAACCCGATGGCGAAGCAGGTAAAGGGGGTCCGGACCGACAGTCGCCCGGATGTTGTCATCACCATCGTTGCGACAGCCAACCGCTAGCCAGAGCCCCGTCATACCTTCCTTCGCATTCGCGCCCGCCCGGTGTGCGTGCCGCCTCTGCCGGTACGCACACCGGGTGAGCCACGCCTTGATCGGCCCGACCGGGAGGACGGGCCGCCGGAATGTGTCACGAGGGAGAACATGACCCGCAAGATCCTGAAGACCCTTAACCCCGTTTTTCTGGCGGCCGGCGCCTGGCTGCTGCTGTCCATGCAGGCCCATGCCGGCGATTACACCGCGCTCGGCTGCCCGCTGGCCATTGATGCCGGGCCGCTGCGCTGCGAGGCTGGTGCCGACCGCGATACCCGAATGCGCGATCGGCTGGCCCAGCTGCAGGCCGAAGGTCGGCTCAAGCCCATGCCGCGCCCCCGCTCACAGCCCGCACCGCTGGCGAAATCCGCCAGCCGCCTGCAGCGCGAGGGCCATCCCCGGCCCGAGGATCCAGAGGCTGGGTTGGTCCCGGCCGACTACATCAATCCCATCGACCTGGTTCGCGAGCAGGGACATTTGCGCCATGAAGTCCACGTCGACATCCCGAGGGACTGGGGCAGCCGGCACAGCCGCCTGGTCCAGGCGCTGAGCTTTCAGGCCCCGGACTGGGCCCGGAAGATGCTCGTCGAGTTCATCCCCGACGAGCCGCTGGATAAGCAGGGGCCGGCCGGCCTGTACCTGCGCCCCCATAACCCGTTCGTCGAGGGCAGCTTTCCGCAACCGGAGGGCCCGTTCGACCGCAAGCCGATCGATGTTCACGCTATCAACCAGGCCGCCTACCGCAGCGAGAACGCCAGAGAGCTCGGGATTGATCACTACCTCTTAATCACGCGCGACATGGACCCGGCGCCGGCCGGCAAGTCCTGGCACGTCGCCATCGGCCAGCTCCAATCCTGGTCGATCAGCGGGACGGTGCGGGTGTATTTCAGCGGCTCGACCTATCGCCCCCCCGCTGGCGGTCCGGCTGTACTACGACGCCGAAGAGGAGGCGCAGCAGGTCGGTTTTTTCGACCCGACTCCGCGCGAGCCCGACGGCGACAATCCCGGCACGACCCAGGGCGAGGCGATGCGCTGGATTCTGTTTCAGGCCACCGAGGAGCTGCTCGACCACCTCGACTTCGACGGTTTTCTGCCCATCCGGATTCTGGCCACGACCTTCGAAGACAACCTGCGGGGGGCGGGCTTTGCCTCCAGCTGGATCGATCGCGGATTCATCGAGCCCGAGACCCCGGCGCCGGGGCGCCTGCGCGCGCGCGGGCCCAACTCCGGCCCCCTCGGCGGCGGCTTCACCAAACACACCCGCCACCTCTACTCGGTCCCGCTGACCGTCTGGGAGCGTGAGGCCGGCACCGACGCCTGCCGCGCCCGGAATGGGGGCGGGGCAGTCGGCGCGTGTGGCCAGGTCCAGCAGCCCAACGAGGCGCTGATCACCGATCCCGGCCAGGTCAGCGCGGTGACCGGCTACATCTCGATCCTGCGTGATTTTGAGCTCACCAGCGGATCGCGGGCCGGTACCTGGTGGCGCTGGGACAAGAACCTCAAGGACTGGAGCAAGCCCAGACGGCCCAACATCACGGCCCTGATCAAGCACGAGGTGATGCACGTCCTGGGCTTCAGCTGGCCGACCAAATCCCAGGCCTACCTCGCCTCGTTCGAGCCGCCGCGGCCCTGGCTGGACCGGCCGTACGACATCCTGGCGCAGCGCGACGGCGAGTGGTTCCGGACCGGCACGCGGCAGCACTTCTACGGTCCGATCGCCAGCCCGAGCGAGCACAACCCCTGGCGGCACACCGCCGAGCCGGGTCCGCGCCTGGACGACCCGACCAATTCAACTAACGCAAACCTCTTCTCATTCCACCTGATGCGCAAGGACGGTGACGAGCTCGCGCAGTGGGAGCCAAACAAGGACTTCATGCGTACTTCCTCGGTCATCTGGGCCCCCCAGGAAGAGATCGGCATCGCCCGAGACATTCTGCTCGATCTCGGCTACGCCCGGGGCACTTGGTCGATCCAGGACCGGCGCCTGCCGCGGCACTGGTACGACCCGGAGCGCTCCGGCCACGGCCTGGACTTTCGGCGCGTCGAGCGCGCCGACGGCTCGATGCAGCACTTCCTGCATTTTTACACCTATGACTCCGACGGTAACCCCGAGTGGTACATCGCCACCGGCGAGCTGGACGACCGCATGGTCCTCGAGGCCGGGCTGGACTATGTCACCTGGGATGAGGGGCGCCACCCGAAGGCCCAGGCCAACCCCGGCCGCTCGGGCACGGTCCGCCTCAACCTCGACCCGGCCATCGATCATCCGGCCTGCGCCGAGCGCCGCCAGTACCACCCTGATGGCAACTCCAAGTGGCTGTTTGCGGTGCTGGAGTTCGACCTGCCCGACGGGTCGGGCACCTGGTGCCTGGAGCCGCTGATGTTCGGCCGCGAGCCGGCCTTCCCCGAAGAAGGCTCGGGCTCGTGGTATGCCGCCGATCCCGAGGACTCCGGCTGGGGCCTGAGCGTGATGACGCGTAACTACGGCCCGCGCCCGATCATCAACACCGTGGTCTATTACTACGATGATGCCGGCGAGCCGACCTGGTCGATCGGCACCGCCGGTGCCGACTACACCCTGCCCTACGGCTCGGTGGGTGCCGGGATCGAGATCGACATGCTGCACGTGACCGGGTTCTGCCGCACCTGCGAGCCGGTGGAGACCACCACCCAGTCGGCCGGCACGCTCGATTTGCAGATCAACAGCCAGCGCATGGAGGCCGATGCGAACAATCGCATCATGCGCCTGGACCTGACCGATCGGGGTCCGGTCGGCGGCCGCTGGCTGCGCGAGGATATCGACATCAAACTGCTGTCGAGTCCGCACCCGAACATGTCGCAGTGAACCTCGTGCGGGCGGCCGGCCGTCGGCCGCCCGCGTCGGCTGATTGATTCATTCACCCTGCATGATAAGCTGATCCGACTTTCGGCACGAAATAAGGAGAAGCAGCATGCAACGCACCCTGATTGCACTGATCGCCGCCCTGGCGCTGGTGGCCGCGCCGGTCTTCGCCGACGAGGACAAGTCTTCCGACGGCGCCGACGCCCTGAGCCTGATGACCGACACGCCGGCCGAGGGCTTCGACCTGGCCGTGTCGCTGGCCCGGCGCGCCGTGGTCACGACCCAGCCCGACAAGGAAGTGTTGTTCGACCAGCGCCCGCGCTACAGCCAGGACGCCGAAGACCTGATCGCCGTCTCGCAGACCGTGGCGATGTACTTCCAGACGGTGGCGGCAGCCAATAACTACTGGCGCGAGTAGGGCGTCACCTGAAGCTGCGGTTGAAGAAACCACAGATTGAAGCCAACCTGATTATGTATGTAAATCAGCCACGCTCCGACCCGCAGTCCAGGCTTTCCATATTCTGGAAACCACGGAAACACACGGAACATGAACCTCAGGAGTTCGATCAAAAGACTTCCTTTCGTGTCTCTCCGTGTTTTCCGTGGTTACAAGGTTCTGTTTTACTGAATCTGCGGGATCAAGAGCAGCAAGCCTCGAGCAGGCTGAGTGAAAGGCGTAGCCAGGAATTGCCTGGCGGTCAGAGCATTTCCTGAATGACTTCGCGCAGCACGACCGCCTGGTTGTGCTCTTCGTCCTTCGCGCCATAGAGCAGCACCAGACCGTGGTCGCGGGCCATTTCGGCCAGCTCTTCGAGCAATTCCTGCTTGTCGTCGTCGTCGCGCAGTTCCTTGCGGTATTTCTGCTTGAAGGCGGCCCACAGCTTGGGGTCGTGGTCGAACCACTTGCGCAGCTCGTCGGAGGGCGCCAGCTCCTTGTACCAGTGATGGTGGCCGGCGTCTTCCTTGGACACGCCGCGCGGCCAGACGCCATCGACCAGTACCCGGATGCCTTCGTTCTTTTCCGCTTTGTCGTAGACGCGACGAATGTTGACCTGACGCTTGTTCATTGTCGATTACCTCAAGAGTTGGCCTGGTTACGTACGTTTATCGGTGACTCTCGAAACTGCAGTTTCAAGAACAACAAGCCCCGGGCCGGCTGAACGGCGTACATGATCAGGAAAGTCGATCAGAATTTTCTCTTGAGCAACTCCTGCTTGATTCGGGCGATTGCGGTTCCCGGCTCCAGGCCCTTGGGACAGGTGCGGGTGCAGTTGAGAATGGTGTGACAGCGATACAGCCGGAAGGGGTCTTCGAGTTCATCGAGGCGTTCGCCGGTGGCCTCATCGCGGCTGTCGGCCAGCCAGCGCCAGGCCTGCAGCAGGGTCGCCGGGCCCAGAAAGCGATCGCCGTTCCACCAGTGGCTGGGGCAGCCCGAGGTGCAGCAGAAGCACAGGATGCACTCGTAGAAGCCGTCGAGCCGGGCGCGGTCTTCGGGTGACTGCAGGCGTTCGCGGTCGGGCGGGGCCGGGCTTTGCGTGCGTATCCACGGGCGAATGCTCTGATACTGCGCGATGGCATGCGTCTGGTCGCCGACCAGATCCTTGATGATCGGCAGGTTGTTGAGCGGAAAGACGCGCGCCGGCTCCTTGAGCTCTTCGATCGGCTGGGTGCAGGCCAGCCAGTTGCGGCCGTTGATGTTCATGGCGCACGAGCCGCACACGCCCTCGCGGCAGGAGCGCCGGAAGGTCAGGGTCGGGTCGATATGGTTCTTGATGTGGATCAGCGCGTCGAGCAGCATCGGCCCGCAGCGCTCGGTATCGACGGTATAGGTGTCGATGCGCGGCGAGCTGTCCTGATCGGGATCGTAGCGATAGACCGACAGCTCCAGCGGCGCGGCGGGGTCTGCCGGTCTTGGCCAGCACTTGCCCTCGCGCATGCGCGAGCGGCGGTTGAGGCCGAAGTTCGCGGGCACGGGGAAGCGGCGCGGATGCTCGTTGAGCGGGCGATCGGATGAGTCGCGAATGATCAGACGGCGCGGGTTCATGGCTCGTCCGGCGGTGCGTCGTCAACGGAGTCATCGAGCAGCGACGCCTTGCCTTTCGGGGCCCCGTCGGGCTTGAGCTCGTGCTGCTGCTGGCGAAAGACCCGGGTCATGCGCTCGAGCTCGTCGGCAACCGCTTCGACAACGCAGGGCTCGCCGCGCACGCAGGGGCAGACCGCCTGCTCGACCTGCTGCCGGCTGCCCTGATCGGAGGGCAGCGCCTGCTCGGCCAGCGCTTCAGGGCCGTACTTGCGCGCCAGCCGCAGCAGTTTTTCGAACGAGATGGCGGGCGTGTAGCTGTCGGTATCCACGGCATCCTCCAGGCGCTTGTCTGGATTGATGCATCCACGATACGCCTTGCCGGCAGGCCCTGCAAGTCAGCGGCTTTGCTCCGGATGGGTCAGCGCCTGTACCGCCAGGCCTTCCTTTTCAAGCAGCTCGAAGAGCTCGAGCTGATGGGCGCTGTCGCGCGTTTCCAGCTCCAGAGTGATTTCCGTCAGCCCGACGGGCACGTGCAGCTCGCCGCGGCGGTGACGCACGTCGCGGACGTTCATGCCCAGCTTGGCGACCCGCTCGATCAGGCCGGCCAGGTTGCCGGGACGGTCGGGCAGCGTCACCGCCAGGCTCAGCAGGCGTCCGCCGGCGGCCAGGCCGTAGTCGATTGAGCGCCCGACCAGCGACATGTCGATATTGCCGCCGGAAACCACGCAGGCAACGCGCTCGTCGGAGCCGAGTTCGATGCGGTCTTCGAGCAGGGCGGCCAGAGCCGCCGCGCCGCCGCCCTCGGCAATGGTGCGGGTGGTTTCGAGCAGGCTGACGATGGCCCGCGCGATGGCATTGTCATCGACGGTGACGATCTCGTCGACGTGCTCGGCGATCACCTGGCGGGTCAGCTCGCCGGGGGCCTTGACGCTGATGCCGTCGGCAATGGTTCTGGCCTGTGGGTCAATGGCCTCGAAGCTGCCGTCGTCCAGAAAATGCCGCCACGGGGCCACCGCGTCGGCCTGCACGCCAATCAGCCGGATGTCCGGGCGCTGCAGCTTGATCGCCAGGGCAATGCCGGAAAGCAGGCCGCCGCCGCCCAGCGGCACCACGGCGGTGGTCATCTCCGGCATGGCGGCGAGCATTTCCAGGCCGCAGCTGGCCTGACCGGCAATGATGTCGAGATCGTCGTAAGGCGAAATGAACACCAGGTTGTGTTCGTCGGCCAGAGCGCGGGCGCGCTCGGTCGCCTCTTCCAGGCTGGTGCCGATCTGCTCGATGCGCGCGCCCAGTTCGCGGCAGGCCACCACCTTGGTCATCGGCGCGGTTTCGGGCATGACCACGGTGGCGGGCAAGCCGAATCGGCGGGCGGCGTGCGCAACTGCCTGGGCGTGATTGCCGGCCGAGGCCGCGACCACGCCGGCCACCGGGGTGCTCAGGCGGTTCAGTTCGGCGAGCTTGTTGCTGGCGCCGCGAAACTTGAACGAGCCGGTCAGCTGCAGGTTCTCGTGCTTGAGTGACAGCGAAGAACCCAAGCGGGCGCTCAGGGTTTCGCTGGCGGTCAGCGGGGTGGCAATGATGCGCTCTTTGATACGCTTGTGCGCAGCAAGCAGGTCTTCCAGTGCAAGTTCGATGGCCATGGGTTTTTCTTCTTTCTGGCGGTTGACAGGCGCTATTCTGACACCGACGGTGCGCCGTCGGGGCGCTCGAGGGTGTCGAGCAGTTCGTTGGCGCGCGCCTGCAGGGCACGATAGCCTGCCTCCCACTGCCCGTCGCGCGGGCGGGTGCGCGCCAGCCGCAGGATCAGCTCGCGCATTTGTGCGTTGTCTGCCGCCAGCGCTTGATAGTCGTCAGCGCGCACCAGCTCTACGGCGCGATCCTGACAGATGCCCAGACAGGGCTGCGGCGCCTCGATGCGACCGCAGCCGATACACTCCCAGGCCTTGAAACGAGGATTGAACTGGCGGGCCATGATGCGTGCTCCCGGGACGAACGCGGGCCGCCCGCCCCATTGACTGGCGCCATCGCGGAGACGATGACGCCGATTAAGTATGTAGAATACATATTATGGCAGAGTTCATCCCGGCAGGCCGGCCGAATCCGGTCGTGGTCAAGCGCGTCATCACCGAAACCTGGTTCTTTCCCCTGGCCGCGCTCTACGGCGCGCTGGCCCTGCCGCTGTTTGCGGCCGGCTGGACCGGGCTGATCACCGCCACACCGGGGCTTCAGAGCCCGGCCGGACACGCTCACGAACTGCTGTTTGGCTACGCGCTGGCGGTGGTGTGCGGCTTTCTGGTCAACCGCGTGCCGGGAACCCGGCTCGGGCTGCTGTTCGCGCTGTGGTTCTGTGCCCGCCTGGCTTTTCTGTTTGTGCCTGAAAGCGTGCTGGCCGCGGTCGCCAACATCGGTTTTGCCAGCGTGGTGGCGGCCACCGCCGCGCCGCGCTTCATGAAGGCGGCCAAGAAGTGGCGCAACCGTCTGACCGGCCCGCTGGTGCTGGCCATCTGCGCCTGCGCAGCGGCCTTTCACCTGGTGCTGGCGCGCGGCGGCGGCTTTGCGCTCTACGTGGTGGCAGGCGAGGCGGTGGTGCTGTTCGCCATGCTGATGCTGTTCTTCGGCGGGCGCCTGATTGCTCCGGCCGCAGCCGGCGTTATCGAACGCAGCGGCGGCAGCATGGAAGCCAGAGTGCAGCCGCGTATCGAAGGTGCCATTCTGCTGACGATGATCGGCGCTGCGCTGACCGGGCCGCTTGCCGCATTCATCGGATCACTCGCGGCGCTGGACATGCTGCACGGCCTGCTGCTGATCGCCGCCGGCATGCTGGCCAGCATTCGACTGCTGCGCTGGCAGCTGTGGCGCTGCGGTGGGCGGCCCGATCTGCTCTGCCTGGGAGTTGGCTATGGCTGGCTGGCGCTGGGCCTGATCCTGCTGGGCCTCAGCCGTGGTTTCGATCTCGGCCTGGCGCGGCCGGCAGCCACCCACGCCATCACCATCGGCGCCCTGGGCACGCTGACGAGCTGCATCATGCTGCGCACCCGGCTGCTGCGCCTGCGCCATGAGCTGACCCGCTTCGGCCCCGCTTTCATGACCATGACCGGTCTGATCAGCCTGGCCACCGTCGCCCGGCTGCTATCGACCGGCAGCGCGGCCGGACTGCTGCTGGCCGCAGCCGCGTGGATGCTGGCGCTGGGCGTGCTGTTCGTGCTGCTGTCGAGCTATCGCCGCGCCGCCCAGCCGGGATGATCGAAGTGCTCGGCGTAGGCTTGCAGCACTTCGTGCAGTCGGTGCAGGCCGGCGTGCAGATCATCGGATTCTCGCAGTGAACGCGCTGCGCCAAGGGCCGCTGCCAGCAGCTTGTGCAGCTCGGCGTCGGCATCGGCGGGCAGCCGGCAGTTGGCAAACATGAAGTTGACCTGATCGTCGACGGTCGCGGCCAGCTCGGCGGCGGATTCGGCGTCGAACTCGTCATTGCGGTAGGCATCGTGGGCCGGCTCGAAGGCGTCTCTGATGCCGGCCATGCCCTGGCGCAGCGATGCGTCCGTGGCCCACTGGCCGGTTTCAGGGCGCTCGAGATCAAGATCGGCGCCGGTCTGCATCGCCTGATGATCATGCGCCTGGTCGTGCTCGTGTTCGTGGTCGGCCTTCTCGGCGGCTGCCGGCATGCACAGCGCCAGCGTCAGGATCAGCAGGGTAAAGCCGTGAATCGCGCTTTTCATGTCAAGACTCCTTGCAGTTTCATCGGGGTAGTATTCACCGGCTATCCGACATCGGCATCGGCCAGCTCACGCTTGACCAGCGCGGCGAGATAGCGGCTGTAGCGATCGAGATAGTTCAGGCCTTCGTCGCGGCCGGAAAGCCAGGGGTTCATCAGCGTGTGGCGCAGCAGGAAGATGCTGTCGGCCTGGTCGCCGGAGTCGTCCGGCGCCTCGGTAAAGCTGGCGGGGTCCAGATCGAGCTCGGTCATGATGTGTTCGGCGGCCTGGCTGCTGAGCTTGCTGCGCTGGACCAGCGTGCGTGAACCGAAGAACTCGCGCGTGCGGATGTCGATCTCCTCGCCGACGTCCAGGTGAGCGTAGAGGCGGCGGCCGAAGGCGTTCATTTTCGCCAGCGAGCGATTGCCGGCGGGGTTGATGGCCAGGCACACCAGGTTGGTGTCGGGCACGAAAGGCAGCACCACCCGCGCAATGCCGGCGAGCTCGTCGCGCAGCCGGTCGATGTGGCGGAAGAAGTATTCGCAGTTGCGAATGGTCTCACCGCACAGCCGGCCCATGTGCTCGGCATCGAGCGGCAGCACGCGATGGCTCAGCCAGGCACCGGCGGCTACCGCACCGGGCTTGGAGCCTTCGAGAATGTACTGACCCAGGTTGCGGAAGCGGCGCTCGTATTCCGAATCGGCGGTGGCTTCGGATTCGTCGAACACGTAGGCGGCCTTCTGACTGATGAAGTCGGTCATGCCGCGGTCGCGTGCCACGTAGGCGCCGCAGCCGAAGGGCACATAGCCCAGCTTGTGCGGGTCGACGGTGATCGAGTCGGCGTGGCGCAGCGCCGCGAAGGCCTGATAGACGCGGGGCGTGGGAAAGTAGTGAAAGTCGCGCCGCATGTCGTCGCGGTCGATCAGGGTGCCGTCGGGGTGGCGGAACATGCTGGCCAGATATCCGCCCCAGGCCGCGTCGATGTGGATGGCGAAATCCAGCCCGCGGCGGCGCCAGCGCTGACGCGCAGCGACGATCTCGTGGACCGGGTCGATCGAGCCGAACTCGGTAGTGCCGAGAATGCCGATTGCCGCCAGCACCGGGCGCTTGCTCTCGTGCAGGGCCGCTAGCTTGTCGTCGAGCGCGTCGGCGTCCAGGCGCATGCGCTCGTTGACGGCCACGGGCACCAGCTGGGCGCTGCCCAGGCCGAGCAGCTTGAGCGCCTTTTCCCAGGAGTAATGCGCGGTATCCGGCACCAGCACCACCGGCGTGCCCAGCTCCGGGTGGCGCAGGTGAAACTCGGCCATGCCGAGGGACTCGACGCGCTCGTTCTCGATGGCTTCGGCAAGATCACGCGCGGCGCGCTGATCGAGCTTGCGGTCAACGGCGGCCAGCAGATCGCGGCGGAGCCGGATGACGCGGTCGATCGACAGGTTGAACAGCTCGGGCGCGCTGGCCTGAAGGAAGTCGCTCGGCCCGCCTGGCAACTCGCCGGGATCGAAACCCGCCTCGCGCATCGCCCGGGCGGCCGCCAGCGGCCAGTAGCGCACGGCGCGGAAGTACCACAGCGCCTCGTCGTTGGCGATGGTGCCGCCGGAGGTGGCGTGGCCCCAGGCGCAGGGCTCGACTTCGGGGTCGGTGTTGTAGCCGAACATGGCAGCGAGCTGCCGGCCCAAGTCGAGCTCCAGCGGCAGGGTTACCGGCGAGGACTCGTCGGTGACGTTGTTCGGGTTGTAGAGCGTCGTGACCAGCTGGGCGATCAGGCCGGGCAGCAGCAGGTCCGAGGCCATGTGGCCGATGTAGCGCGGGTTGAAGAACGGCGCGGAGTTCTTCAGCCGCGCGGTCAGGCCATGGAGTTCGCTTTTCATGCGGCCGACAAAGCGCCGGTACTCCGGACCGGTGTTGGCCAGCACGGGAATCTGCGGCCGGTCTTCGGGGTGGATGTTGCGGCGCCAGTAGACATGGTCGCGCAGCAGCTCCACCAGAACCTTTTCGAACAGCTCGTTGTTTTCGGCGTAGGCGCCGAGAAACAGCGGGCTGAGCCAGTCGATCAGCTCGGCTTCATCTTGTTGTTTGTCGTTCATTGCTCGTCAGTTCACTGTTCTCGAGTGCATTGTTTCCGGATTCATGGGGCGGCCGAACTTGGCCCGACCGATCTTTGATCGTGATCAATAAGAGGCATGACAGATGCTGCTTTACTCACTATACGTCAATATCGGCTCGCCCGACGGGCCGTACAAGAGCATCCTGCCATGAGCAAGACCCAACAGCCCGGCGTCGACGAGCTGCAGCAGTTTGCGCTGCTGGCCGGCCTCAACGAGGCCGAGTCCGGGCGCGTTCTGGACAAGGCCCGCATCGTGACCGTCGAGCGCAACGAGCATCTGTTTCACCACGGCGACCCGGCCCGCCGGATCTGGCTGTGCCGGCGCGGCCAGCTCAAGCTCTACCGCCTGTCGGAATCGGGCCAGGAGAAGATCATCGCCATCATCAATCCGGGGCGCAGCTTCGCCGAGGCCACCTTGTTCATGTCCAAGCGGGTCTACCCCGTGCACTGTGCCGCCCTCAAACCCAGCGAGCTGATCGGGTTCGATGCCGACGACCTGGTCGAGACCCTGAACAACGATCCGCAGGCCTGCTTCCGCCTGCTGGGCACGCTGAGCCGGCGCATGCACGAAAAGATCAACCAGATCGAATCGCTGGCGCTGCAGAACGCCCATCTGCGCGTGGCCCATTATCTGCTGGACCAGTATCGCGACCGCGGCGAGCCGACAAGCTTTCGCCTGGAGGCGAGCAAGAAGCACATTGCCGGGCTGCTGGCAGTGCAGCCCGAAACCCTGTCGAGAAGCCTGGCGGCTCTGCAGCAGGAGGGCGCGCTGGACATGGACGCACGCTACATCACGATCAGGGACGCGGCGCGGCTCGAGCAGGCCGCCCGCGGCACGCTGACGGTCTGACTCGCCTCAGCCCGGCGCCGGCGCCAGACGGCCCGAATGCACCGGCTGCGGCGCGTGGCTGACGCGATAATCGGCAGCAATCAGCGCCGCCAGTACCAGCACCGCCACGCCCTGATGGAGCGTGCCCAGAACCACCGGCACATAGAGCATCAGCGTGGTGATTCCCAGCGCCACCTGCACGCCCACGACCACCAGCAGAATGTGAAACGCGCGCCGGCTGCCGGCATCCGGTGCCCGCCCACGCTGGCGCAGCCACGCCGCCAGCACCACCGCCAGCGTCGACAGCGCCAGCAGCCGGTGCATGAACTGCACGGTGGCGGTGTTCTCGAAGAAGTTGCGCCACCATGGTTCCAGCCCCAGGATGCCTTCGGGGACCAGCCGCCCGGCCATGAAGGGAAAATCGTTGTAGACAAGGCCGGCGTGCAGGCCGGCGACAAAGGCGCCAACGAACACCGTCAGCGGGACCATGAACAGCAGGGCGATGGTCCAGCGCCGCAGCGGATGCGGCCGGTGCACCGCCGGCATCAGCAGGCCCAGCGCCAGGCGGAACATCAGCGAGAAAATGAGCATCGCCAGGCTCAGATGGGCGGCCAGGCGGTAGGGGCTGACGCGCGGGATGTCGACCAGCCCGCTTTGCACCATGAACCAGCCCATCCAGCCCTGCAGCGCCCCCAGACCAAGGATGCCGATCAGCGGCCAGCGCAGGCGCCGCGGAATCCAGCCGCGCCAGAAAAACCAGGCCAGCGGCAGGGCAAAGACCAGGCCGAGCGAACGCGCCAGCATGCGGTGGCCGAACTCGAACCAGTAGATCACCTTGAACTCGTCAAGCGACATGCCGCGGTTGACCTTCTGATACTCCGGGCTGGCCCGGTAGGCGTCGAACTCGCGCATCCAGGTGGCCTCGCCGGTGGGCGGCAGAACGCCGGTTACCGGCTGCCACTCGACCATCGACAGCCCCGAACCGGTCAGGCGCGTGGCGCCGCCGAGCATGATCAGGGAAAACAGCACCAGGCAGCAGATAAGCAGCCAGATGCCGACGCGACGCTGATGATGTCTTTCGATCAGATTCATGCTGTGTGTCATTCTGTTCTTGTGGCGGGCACTGCGGTGCATCAGCCCGAGCGACAGTATAGATGCTGAGCGGTCAGCGCGCGGCCGGGTGCATCGCTGCCAGGGCCTTCCGGCTGCCTCTCATAGCGGTATAATGAATCCATCTTTGTGGCTGATTCAGCTTTGATTCAGCGCAAGCGGAACGATCGGCCCTAGAATAAGCCGACGCAACAACCAAGACCCACAGGAGAGTCAAAAATGCGTGTTCTGTTGACTGCAATCGTTTTTTCCGCCGGCGCCCTGCTGGCCCACTCGTCGCTGGCCGCCGACGCCGAAGCCGGTGAAGCAAAGTTCAAGCAGCTCTGCGCCACCTGCCACGGCCCGAGCGGACAGGGCGATGGCCCGGCATCAGCCGCGCTCAATCCCTCGCCGCGCGACATGAGCGACGCCGAATGGCAGGCCTCGGTCGATGACGAGCATCTGCACACCGTCATCAAGGACGGCGGCGCCGCCGTTGGCCTGTCGCCGATCATGACGGCCTTCGGCCACGCGCTGAGCGAAGAGGACCTCGACAACGTCGTCGCCTACATTCGTACGCTCGACGACTGAGGACACCGCAGACCGCCCGCGGCCGTCGGGCGGACCCCGCCCGACGGTCCGGCATCCACGCACGACATCTGGAGAACCCGCCGTGAGCCTTCGTTCTGCCACCGCCCATCCACTGGACGCAATGGCGCGCCGCATGCCGCCACCGCAGCTGATGGCGCTGCCGCTGCGGCTGTGCCCGCCGCCGGTGGAGCGCCGCCTGCTCGAGCGCGCGCTCAACCATCTGCTGGCTGAGCTCATCGCCGACGGTGAATTCGACTACCTGGCCGGACGGCGCCTGGCCGTCGAGATCGAAGACATGGACCTGCGCTGGGTGGTTACCGCCGGCGATAAGCGCCTGCAGACCGTCTCCGGCCGCGAGAGCGCCGATGCCAGCATCCGCGGCCGCGCGCTGGAATTCCTGCTGCTGATCGCCCGCCTGGAAGACCCCGACACGCTGTTCTTTCAGCGCCGGCTCGAGGTCACCGGCGATACCGCCATCGGCCTGACCACCCGCAACCTGCTCGACCGCCTGCCGATCGAGGCCCTGCCCCTGCCGCTGCGCATCGCGCTCAACCGCGCCGGGCGCTTCGGCCAGCGCATCCGGCAACAACAGAGCGTCGTGCCGAGTGATCGCCAACCCGACAGCCCTGCGGCCTGACGTTGTAGACTGATGCAGCCAGCGGGGGTTGGCCCCGCGGCGAAACCATCCATCAACGTAGCGAGAACGCCCATGGCCCGAATCGAGTCGACCATGCTCCCGCTGGGCACGCCAGCGCCCGATTTCAAACTGCCCGACACGGTCAGCGGCAAGACACTGGGCCTCGACGACATCGCCGGGCAGCGCGCCACCCTGGTGATGTTCATCTGCAATCACTGCCCCTTCGTCCGGCACGTGCTCGACGAGCTGGTTCGCCTGGGCAACGATTACGATCCAAAGCAGGTCGGCATGGTCGCGATCAGCAGCAACGACGTGACCGGCTACCCGCAGGATCGGCCCGAGCGGATGGCCGAGCTGGCCCGCGCAAGGGAGTTTCCCTTCCCCTACCTGTACGACCAGCCCCAGGACACGGCGCGGGCATTCGACGCCGCCTGCACGCCGGACTTCTACATCTTCGACGGCGATCGCCACCTGGTTTACCGCGGCCAGCTCGACGACTCGCGTCCTGGCAACGACAGGCCGGTGACCGGCCGCGACGTGCGCGCCGCGCTGGATGCCCTGCTGGCCGGTCTGCCGATCACCGAAGACCAGAAGCCCTCGATCGGGTGCAACATCAAGTGGAAGGAGTGATTTGCTCCCGGTAGACGCTGCTCTTCCGGAGCTGCTCGACGCGCTCGAGAACCACCCCACGGCGGTGCTGCAGGCGCCGACCGGCAGCGGCAAGACCACGCGGGTACCGATGGCCCTGCTGGAGGCCGGCTGGCGGCAGGGGCGGCGCATTGTCATGCTTGAACCCAGGCGGCTGGCGGCACGCTCGGCGGCGCGCTTCATGGCCGGTCAGCTTGGCGAGCGGGTCGGGCAAACGGTTGGCTACCGCACCCGCCTGGATACCCGCATATCGACTGAAACCCGCATCGAGGTGGTCACCGAAGGCATCCTCGCGCGCATGATCCAGTCCGACCCGGAACTGGCGAACTGCGCCGCGGTCATCTTCGACGAATTTCACGAGCGCTCACTGCAGGCCGATCTGGGCCTGGCGCTGGTGCGCGAGTCGCAGCAGGCCCTGCGCGAAGACCTGCGCGTGATCGTGATGTCGGCCACGCTCGATACCGAGCGCCTGTCGGCCCTGCTCGACGACTGCCCGGTGGTCACCGCCGAAGGCCGCAGCTACCCGGTTGATGTGCGCTACCGTCCGGCCCTGCGACAGCGCCGGATGGAGGCGCACGCTGCCGCCGTGGTGCTCGAGGCGCTCGACAGCGAACCCGGCTCGGTGCTGGTATTCCTGCCGGGCATGCGCGAGATGCGCCGGGTGGCCGAGCGGCTGGAAGGCCGCCTGCCCGACGATGCAGAACTGCATCTGCTGCACGGCCAGCTCAGCGCAGCCGCGCAGGACGCGGCCATCCGCCCGGCCGCTGCCAGCCGGCGCAAGATCGTGCTCGCCAGCGCCATTGCCGAGTCGAGCCTGACCATCGAGGGTATTCGCGTGGTCGTCGACGCCGGCTGGCAGCGGCAGGCACGCTTCGACCCCAACAGCGGCATGACCCGGCTGGTGACCGAGCGCGTATCGAAAGCCTCGGCCGAGCAGCGGCGCGGGCGCGCCGGCCGTCTGGAGCCGGGCTGCTGCTACCGCCTTTGGACCGAGGCCGAACAGGCGCGCCTGCAGCCGCAGAGCGCGCCGGAAATTCTCTCCGCCGATCTGGCGCCGCTGATGCTCGAGCTGGCGCAGTGGGGCGTTGCCGATCCCGGCGAGCTCGACTGGCTGGATCCGCCACCAGCGGCGGCCCGCGAGCAGGCCATCGAGCTGCTGCAGGCACTTCAGGCCCTCGACGAGGCCGGGCGCATCACCGCCGACGGCCGCGCCATGCTCGCCCTGGGCACGCACCCGCGGCTGGCGCATATGGTGCTGGCCGGCCGCCGGCTGGGCCGGGCCCGGACGGCGGCCGAACTGGCCGCGCTGCTGGGCGAGCGCGATATCGGCGGCTTCGGCGAGGCCGACATGGCCCTGCGCCTGGCGCGGCTGCGCCGGGCCGGGCCGCGATCCGGCGGCCTGCTGGCGCAGGTTTCGAAGACGGCTGACCGCCTGGCCGACGGGCGCGGCGACGACAAGAGCGCGACCGCGGGCATCGGCGCCCTGCTTGCCACCGCCTGGCCCGACCGCGTCGGCCAGGCCCGCGGCGGGCAGCGGGGCCGATTCCTGCTCGCCAACGGCCGCGGTGCTTTCGTCGACGCCGCTGATCCGCTGGCCGGCAACGAATTCATCGTTGCCTGCGATCTCGACGGTCAGGCGCGCGAGGCGCGGGTCTACCTGGCCGCGGCGCTCAGTCGAGATGAACTTGAAGCGGTGCTCGCACACCGCATCCGGGAGCACGAGACGGCCGACTGGGACGAGCGCCGCGGCACCGTCGTCGCCCGGCGCGAACGACGCCTGGGTGCGCTGGTGCTGGAATCGACCGAGCTTGACCGCCCCGGACCCGAAGCACTGCAGGCCGGGCTGCTCGACGCGGTTCGGCGCAAGGGCCTCGAGGCGCTGCCCTGGACGCCAGCCGCCCGGCAATTGCAGGCCCGCGTTGCCCTGCTGCACTCGCTGTGGCCCGACGACTGGCCGGCGCTCGACGACGACACGCTGACGGCAACGCTCGACGACTGGCTGGCACCCTGGCTGGCGGGCATGAGCCACTGGCGCGACCTGGCTTCCCTCGACCTGGTCGCGGCGCTGTCGAACCGGCTTGGCCACGAACGCTCACGCGAGCTGAAGACACTGGCACCCACCCGTTTCGACCTGCCCACCGGGCAACGCGCCCGGCTGGACTACTGCACGGAGAATCCACCGGTGCTGCGCATCAAGCTGCAGGCCATGTTCGGCTGCCGCCGCACCCCCGCCGTGGCCCGCGGTCGGGTGCCGATCCAGCTCCACCTGCTCTCGCCGGCCGGGCGGCCGCTGGCGGTCACCGCCGATCTGGCAAGCTTCTGGGACAACGCCTACCCGCAGGTGCGCAAGGACATGCGCGGGCGCTATCCCAAGCACGACTGGCCCGAAAAGCCCTGAGCTCGGGCAGCAGGCGATTCAGCCGCCGCTCAGGGCAGCGCGGTACAATGCCGCTCCATAACCACGCAGACTGGCATGACTGCCTGGCCGATTGCGTTATTTCACTACATGTCGATTAAAAATGCCGGGCCCGACCCGGATCCCCCAACCACGAGGAGTGACACATGATTGCACGCACGCTTACCGCCGCCCTGGCGCTTGGACTGATCACCGCCGCCGTGGCGGAAACGCCCAACATCGAGCCTGGCCTGTGGAAATACGACAACCACATGACCTTCTCCGGCGACATGCCGATTCCCGATCAGAACCAGTCCAGCGAAGAATGCATCACGGCTGAAGACATTGCCGAAGGCGACGCTTTTCTGGACGATGTCGATGAATGCGACGTTACCCACAAGGACGTGCGCAGCGACGGCATGGACTACTCGATGACCTGCGCCCAGCCCGACGGCACGCAAATGACCATGGACGCCGAGATGCAGTTCAACGGCACCACCGCCAGCGGCACCGTCCAGGGCAATATGGAAACCCCGATGGGCGCCATGCAGATGACCATCAACATGTCCGGCGAACGCATCGGCGACTGCGAAAGCGAATAAACCGCTACCGCCGAAGCATCGAACTCAGAGCCGGGCACTGCCCGGCTTTTTTGATTCCATGCGGCGGCTGCGAGGGTAAAGAACAGCAGCAAACCCTCAGAAGCCTGCCGGCTTTGGTCAGCGCCGTATCGCGATCTGGAGATCGCTCCTGCAACGGCGGGCGCCAAGGCCCTGCCGGGTGGCGCGCAGGGCACGGTGGATCAATCACCAAGCGCAAGCCACCGGCTTCGACCAGCACCATATCGCGATCTGGAGATC
>NZ_JBJNIP010000079.1:0-1647 GCF_056324165.1 Wenzhouxiangella sp. YN9 | reverse complement strand
GCGTCCGCGGCGCGCGTACTCACAACCTGGCCAATGTCGATGTCGAGCTGCCTCGTGACCAGTTGATCGTGTTCACGGGTCTGTCAGGCTCGGGCAAGTCGTCGCTGGCCTTCGACACCATCTATGCCGAGGGCCAGCGGCCCGCTACCCGAGAACAGGCAGCCCGTATCCAGGCCGGGCGCGGCGTCGACCGTGAACTCGGTATCCGTTTGTTCCGGTGGCGCGAATGGTGAACTGCCGACGTGCATCGGAGCCGGACCGGTCAGGGTCGATTGTTCCCGTGGGTCCCCGACGGAGCCGGACTCCTGGGCATTCGATACCAGAGGCGCCAGCAACAGGCCGACAACCATCGCCAGCACGCCGCTTCTGCAACGGGAAAGACTCAGTCTCTCAATCATACGATATCCCTCCATTTTCAAGAGTGAACACCGGGACGGGCGAGGTACCACCACACCCCGGTCCAACGTGGGCAGACAGTGCTCGAAATGGCTTCCGATCACGCGTCTGCCATTCCCCCTCTTGAATCGTCCCGGCGGGACTCCGGCTCGACCGCTACAGTGCGGCTGCTCGACAGCGGTTGGTCCACCTGCCCCAGTACCCATTGCGAATCCGAACTCGAGGGCACCAGGGTGAGTGTAATCTGCAGTTGAATGGGGGCCTCCGATGGCCAAGCGGTGGCACTGGAGACCAGTTTCCCGCGCGGGACATGCCGGGCCAGGCGGGCCGGGCTTGTGCCCAGCGGTTGAAGATAGGATTCGACCGGCTGACTGTCCTGCCCATGCGACGACAGCAACTCGATATCGATCCGGTAGGTGCCGGGATGCGAACCGGCGGTGACCAGCCGCAAAGTGAAATCGCGTCGATTGGAACTCGGGCCCAGGGATGCCGAAGCGAGGCGGTGCACCTTCTCGATCGAGTCGGCTTCCATACGGTCCTCGCTGATCTGCTCGCGGACCGCTTTCCGGCAGGCTTCAGGCGAAATGCCGGAACCGTCGAAGAACCAGGACTCGCGCTCGACCACCCGGGTGCACAGTTCGGCATCGCGCGTTTCCACGGCCAGTCGGAGAAAGCAGCGCGAACGCTCGTAGTAGGTCTGTTTCCCGGGCGGGTTGAAGATCAGCCCGGTTCGATCGGCCCGCGAATCGATCGCTTGGCAGCGGGCGATCCCGCTGTCATCGGCACCCTCTGCCGACAGCCCCGACAGCGCGATGATCCCGAGGAGACCGGCGAACGCCCGGCGCCATCCTCGCCGGCGAGAAAATTGCGTGATGTGTGAAGGCCTTGCCATCGCGCCAACCTGACGTCCAACCAGCCCCCCCGATGCCTAATGATAACAAGCGACCGGGCCCAGTCAATCGGCTGGGGGATCGATTCTAGGCACCGAACTCCCGGACGGAACGATCCGGGCGGCCCACCGTCGGCCGGGATCGGATTCCTTTGCCCCGTACACGCCAGGCGCGATATATTAGCAGGCTTGTCTCGCATTCACGGCTCGATGCAATGAAGTCGATCAGCGTCCGCGGCGCGCGTACTCACAACCTGGCCAATGTCGATGTCGAGCTGCCTCGTGACCAGTTGATCGTGTTCACGGGTCTGTCAGGCTCGGGCAAGTCGTCGCTGGCCTTCGACACCATCTATGCCGAGGGC
>NZ_JBJNIP010000078.1:0-71953 GCF_056324165.1 Wenzhouxiangella sp. YN9 | reverse complement strand
ACCTACGCGGGCCGCCAGCAGCCGATCAGCGCCGAAACCACCCGCCGCCACACGTCACCGGATCCCCCCGACACGCCACACCTGCCGCCAACCACGCGTAGGGTGCGGTTACATCCGCGACGGACGACCTTTCAACCCTTATCACACGTAGCGCACACGAGCCCGGAACCGCTCACCTCGCCCGTCGTCGATGTAACGCCGACCTACGCGGGGCGCCAGCAGCCGATCAGCGCCGAAACCACCCGCCGCCACACGTCACCGGATCCCCCCGACACGCCACACCTGCCGCCAAGCACGCGCAGGTTGCGGTTACATCCGCGACGGACGACATTGCAGCCCCGACCGCGCGTAGCTCACGCGCGCCCAAACCCGCTCACCTCGCCCGTCGGCGATGTAACGTCGACCTACGCGGGCCGCCAGCAGCCGATCAGCGCCGAAACCACCCGCCGCCACACGTCACCGGATCCCCCCGACACGCCACACCTGCCGCCAAGCACGCGCAGGTTGCGGTTACATCCGCGACGGACGACGTTTCAACCCCGACCGCGCGTAGCGCACACGCGCCCGGAACCGCTCACCTCGCCCGTCGGCGATGTAACGCCGACCTGCGCTGGTCCGGTCAACGCCAATCGCCGCCGAATCTTGAGCCCGAACCCCTGCTAAAGTCACCCCATGCCTACTTCCACCAACCCAACCGAAGCCCGCAGCAGCGCGAAGTGGGCGTTCTGGATCGACCGCGGCGGCACGTTTACCGATCTGATCGCCCGCACGCCCGCCGGGGACCTGCGCGCGACGAAGCTGCTGTCGGACAACCCCGAGCAGTACCAGGATGCGGCCATCGAGGGCATTCGGCGCCTGCTGAACCTGCGCCCCGACGAGGCGATTCCCGACGGGCGAATCGAGCATGTACGCATGGGCACCACGGTCGCCACCAATGCCCTGCTTGAACGCAAGGGCGAACGCACCGCCCTGGTCACTACCCGTGGTTTCCGCGATGCACTCAGGATCGGCCACCAGAGCCGGCCCGATATCTTCGCCCTCGACATCCGCCGGCCCGAGCAGCTTGGCGATGCAGTCGTCGAAATCGACGAACGCATCGACGCCAGCGGCAACACACTCATCCGACTCGACGAAGATCGCGTGCGCGGACAGCTCTCCGAGCTTCGTGAGAAGGGCATACGCGCGCTGGCGGTGATTCTGGTGCATGGCTACCGCTACCCTGAACACGAGCAACGCATCGGCGAGATCGCCGACGAGCTGGGCTTCGAACAGGTCAGCCTCTCGCACCGCGTCAGTCCGCTGATCCGCTTCATCGGCCGCGGCGACACGACCGTGGTCGACGCCTATCTCTCGCCGGTGCTGCGCCGCTACGCCGACCGCGTTGCCGCCGAG
Organism: Wenzhouxiangella sp. YN9; assembly: GCF_056324165.1. Classification (NCBI taxonomy): domain Bacteria; kingdom Pseudomonadati; phylum Pseudomonadota; class Gammaproteobacteria; order Chromatiales; family Wenzhouxiangellaceae; genus Wenzhouxiangella; species Wenzhouxiangella sp. YN9. The sequence continues at coordinate 70,561 of NZ_JBJNIP010000078.1, read as the reverse complement.
CTGGGTGACGTGCGCCTGCAGTTCATGAAATCCGACGGCGGCCTGACCGACGCGACCAGCTTTGCCGGCAAGGACGCCATCCTCTCGGGCCCGGCCGGCGGCATCGTCGGCTGCGTGCGCACCGCCGGCCTGGCTGGCCTGGAGCAGGTGATCGGCTTCGACATGGGCGGCACTTCTACCGACGTGTCGCACTACAGCGGCGAGTTCGAGCGCAGCCTCGAGACCGTGCTTGCGGGCGTGCGCCTCCGCGTGCCGATGCTGGAAATCCATACCGTCGCCGCCGGCGGCGGCTCGAAGCTGCATTTCGACGGCAGCCGCTACCGGGTTGGCCCGGACTCGGCGGGCGCCGACCCCGGCCCGGCCTGCTACCGTCGCGGCGGGCCGCTGACGGTTACCGACTGCAACGTGATGCTCGGCAAGCTGCAGCCGGACTTCTTTCCGAAAACCTTCGGCCCAGTCGCTGATCAGGCGCTCGACGCCACAACCGTGCGCGAGCAATTCGACGCGCTGTGCCGCAAGATTCGCGCAGCCACCGGGGACAGCCGCCGTCCGGTGGAAGTCGCCGAAGGCTTCTTGCGCATCGCCGTGGCCAACATGGCCAATGCCATCAAGAAAGTGTCGGTTCAGCGCGGCCGCGACGTCACCGGCTATGCGCTCATCTGCTTCGGCGGCGCCGGCGGCCAGCACGCCTGCCTGGTGGCCGACGAACTCGGCATCGAGACCGTTCTGATCCACCCGCACGCCGGCGTACTGTCAGCCTATGGCATGGGCCTGGCCGACGTCACCGCCCACCGCGAGTTTGCTGTCAATGCAACGCTCGACGCCGCCCTGACCGAGCGTTTGACCGCCGCTTTTGACGACAGCAGCGCCGATGCCATCGCAGAGCTGCATGACCAGGGCTTCGACAACTCGGCCATCAAAATCCGGCCCACCTGCCGCCTGCGTTATACCGGCACGGACACCAGTCTGCCGGTGACCTTCGGAGCAGTCGGTGCCATGAGCCGGGAATTCAACCGGGCGCATCGACGGCAGTTCGGCTTCGCCATGGACAACCGCAAGCTGGTGGTCGAGGCCGGTCTGGTAGAGGCCATCGGCCACAGCCGCGCGCTTGACGCCGAGCCGGAACTCGAGGCCAACCGCCCAGAAGCCGAGCCAACGGCGCGCGTCGAAACCTTCATGGACGGCCAGCTCCGAGCCGACACGCCGGTTTACCGTCGCGACCAACTGGCCGCGGGCCAGCGCATCGACGGCCCGGCCATCCTTATCGAGCCCAACTCCACCGTCGTCGTCGAGCCGGGCTGGCGCGCCGCGCTCAATCGCCACGGCCACCTGCTGCTCGAGCGCGCCGAATCGAAGCGCGCGTTACGCGCCGACGCCCAGGTCGACCCGGTGCTGCTGGAGGTCTTCAACAACCTGTTCATGTCGATCGCCGAGCACATGGGCGCCACGCTCCAGCAGACGGCCTGGTCGGCCAACATCAAGGAACGCCTCGACTTCTCCTGCGCGCTGTTCGACGCCGCCGGCCGACTGGTTGCCAACGCCCCGCACGTGCCCGTGCACCTGGGCTCCATGGGCGAGAGCGTGCGTGCCGTCATTGACGCCTTCGCCGATGACATGCAGCCCGGCGACGTTTTCCTGCTCAACGACCCCTACAACGGCGGCACGCACCTGCCGGATCTCACCGTGGTCAGCCCCTGCTTCGACGACCGTGGCGCGGAAATCCTGTTCTACACTGCCAGCCGCGCCCACCACGCCGACGTGGGCGGCATCACGCCCGGCTCCATGCCGCCCGACAGCACAAGCATTCACGAAGAAGGCGTGCTGATCGGGCCGATGCGCGCGGTCCGGCGGGGCGAGCTGTGCCGCGACGCGCTGAAGGCCCTGTTCACCAGCGGCAAGTATCCCGTGCGCAATCTCGAACAGAATTTCAGCGACCTGCACGCCCAGATCGCAGCCAACCACCGCGGCGTGCACGAACTGGCCGGCATGATCGAACAGTTCGGCCTGGATGTCGTGCGCGCCTACATGGGCCACGTGCAGGACAACGCCGCCGAGCAGGTCGCACGCGCAATCAGTCAACTGGCCGACGGCCGCTGGATCAAGCGCATGGACAACGGCGCACGGGTGGAGGTGAGCATCACCGTCAATCGCGAGTCACGCCGGGCAAGGATCGATTTCACCGGCACCAGCGAGCAGACGGGCGACAACTTCAACGCCCCGCGCGCCATCACCCGCGCCTGCGTGCTCTACGTGCTGCGCACCCTGGTGGCTGACGACATCCCGTTGAACGACGGCTGCATGGCGCCCATCGACCTGATCATCCCCGAAGGCAGCCTGCTCTCGCCCGTGCATCCGGCCGCCGTGGTCGCCGGTAACGTCGAGACCAGCCAGGTCGTCGCCGACGCCCTTTTTGCTGCCATGGGTGTGCTGGCCAACGGCCAGGGCACCATGAACAACCTCACCTTCGGCAACCAGCGCTACCAGCACTATGAAACCCTGTGCGGCGGCGCAGGTGCCGGCCAGGGCTTCGCCGGTGCCGATGCCGTCCAGGTGCACATGACCAACTCGCGCCTGACCGATCCCGAAATCCTGGAAACCCGCTTCCCCGTCAGGCTCGAAGCCTTCGGCGTGCGCGCAGGCTCCGGCGGCAGCGGACGATGGCAGGGCGGCAACGGCGCCGAGCGCCGCATCCGCTTTCTCGAGCCGATGACGGTCGCTGTCCTGGCCAATTCAAGAAAGATCGCGCCGAGCGGCATCGAGGGTGGCGGCGAAGGCAACACCGGGAAGGCGTGGATCGAAAAGGCGGACGGCCAGAGGCAGGACCTCGCCGGCACCGACCGCGTCGAAGCCGCAGCCGGCGACCTGCTCGTGCTGCAAACACCCGGCGGCGGGGGCTTCGGAAACGAATGAAACCGATGCGTTACGCTGACGCTCCACGCATCCCGCGTTGTCTACGCCCCTGAGGGCCCGGTCCGCGCAGGATGGGTGAAGGCCGCAGGCCGTAACGCATCGGCCCCGCTTTTGTTCAGAGCTTGGCTTCGAGCTCCGGCACCAGCTCGAACAGATCGCCAACCAGGCCGAAGTCGGCAATTTCAAAGATCGGCGCTTCGGGGTCCTTGTTGATGGCCACGATCGTGCCGGCGTCCTTGATGCCGGTCAGATGCTGTATGGCGCCGGAGATACCGACGGCAAAGTAGAGGTCTGGCGCAATGATCTTGCCGGTCTGACCGACCTGCAGCTCGTTGGGCACGTAGCCGGCATCCACCGCCGCGCGCGACGCGCCCACGGCTGCGTTGAGCTTCTTCGCCAGCGAATAGATCGTGTCGAAGCCTTCGGTCGAGCCCATCGCGCGGCCGCCGGAGACGACGACCGTCGCGGTGGCCAGGTCGGGGCCCTCGCCTTCGCCGCCTTCAACGCCGATCCAGCGCGTGTGCCCGGGGTTTTCGGCCTGCGCCTCGCGCGCCTCGATCTCAGCCGAGCCACCCTCGCCGGCCGCGGCAAACGAGGCCGTGCGGATGGTGGCCACCACCGGCTGATCCTCGTCTACCTTGACGGTGACGATGGCGTTGCCGGCATAGATCGGGCGCTTGAAGCTGCGCTCGTCGATGACTTCCTGAATGTCGGAGACCTGGTTGACGCCAATCAGCGCAGCGGCGCGCGGCAGCACGTCCTTGCCGTAGGTGGTCGAGGGCATGAGGATATGCGAGTAGTCGCCAGCCAGCGCCTTGATTTCCGGCGCCAGACGGGCCGCCAGGAAGTGCTCGAAGTCAGCGTGTGCAACGGTCAGCACCCGGGTAACGCCCTCGAGCTTCGCGGCCTGTTCGGCGACACCCGACGGGTCGGCGGCAAACACCGCGATGTCGATATCGGAAATACCCAGGCCCAGCGCCCCGGTCAGAGTCTTGGCCGTGGCCGGGCTCAGGGTTTCGCCGTCATGTTCGGCAATGATCAGAATTCTGGACATTACAGCAGCCCCTTCGACTTGAGTTCGGACACCAGCTCGTCGACGCTTTCGACCTTCTTGCCGCCGCCGCGCTGCGGTGGCGGCTCATAAGAGACAGCCTCGATGCCGCCGGCGCGTTCCACGCCCAGCTCGTCGAGCGACAGCGTCTCCAGCGGCTTGCGCTTGGCCTTCATGATTTCCGGCAGCTTGACGAAGCGCGGCTCGTTGAGACGCAGGTCGGAAGTCATCACCGCCGGCAGCTCGACCTCGATGGTCTCGAGCCCGGCGTCGACCTCACGCGCCACGGTCGCCTTGCCGTCGGCCAGCTCGACCTTCGAGGCAAAGGTCGCCTGCGGCCGGTCCCACAGCGCGGCCAGCATCTGGCCGGTCTGGTTGGCGTCGTCGTCGATCGCCTGCTTGCCGAGGAAGACGATGCCCGGCTCTTCCTTCTCGACCAGTTTGAGAAAGGTGCGCGCCGCTGTCAGAGGCTGCACGTCACCGTCGGCGCTGACCTGAATGGCGCGGTCGGCGCCCATGGCCAGGCCAGTGCGCAGCTGCTGCTGCACTTCGTCACCGCCGATGGAGGCCACGATCACTTCCTCGGCCTCGCCGCGCTCCTTGATGCGCAGCGCTTCTTCAAGCGCAATCTCGTCGAACGGGTTGATCGACATCTTCACGCCGTCGGTCTCGACGCCGCTGCCGTCTTTCTTGACCCGCACGCGAACGTTGTAGTCCACCACTCGTTTGAGAGTGACCAGAATCTTCATGAGCGAACTTCCTGTTTGGGACTGGGAAATCGATACAGCGCACTATTGTAACGGGTCAGAGCGTCGAAAAAGGGTGGAATCCATGGGCCCCAGCGGTCGAGCCGCACTAACGGCTCGGCGTCTTTCGCCTTCCGCGGTGATTGCCGCTGATGTATCCTGTGGTTGGCGAAAGCGGGACAAAAACAGGTAAACGGGGCACCGAGGAAATGCAACAGCAGCGCATGTGGCGGGCGGTTTTCTGCAAGCCCGGCCAGGAAAGAAAAGCCGAAGCCCACCTCGAGAATCAGGGCTTCGAGGTGTTCTTGCCACGTATCCGTGCGCGCAGGCGTTCGCGGGGCAGCTCGCGCCTGCTCGTTCAGCCGATGTTTCCGCGCTACCTGTTCGCTTATCTGTGTGCGCACGCCGACGACTGGAGCACCATCCGCTCGACTCGGGGCGCGATTGGTCTGGTGCGCTTCGGCAGCCGCGTTCCGGCCGTACCGAACGAGCTCATCGAACTCCTCCGGCGCCGGCACGGCGATTTCGGCGCCATCGACATGAGCGAGGCGATGGAGTTTCGCGCCAACGATCCGGTCGAGATCACCGACGGCGCCATGGCCGGCATGCGCGCCGTCTTCCAGACCCGCTGCGGCAAGGAGCGCGTGGTCATCCTGCTCAAGCTGCTCGAGCAGGAACGCCGGGTGGAACTGCCGGCTGACAGCATTCGGAAGGTTGTCTGACTGGTTTGCTGGTTTGCTGGTTTGCTGGTTTGCTGGTTTGCAGTGATTCTGCCGAAGTGCTGGCATAATACAAATCCTGCGAGCAAGGCCTGGTTTAACCAGCCAGCCAGCTCACCAGCCAACTGCCTCCAGTGGCAACAGGTCCGAAACCCAGAACACCGATAGCCAAAAACACACACTTGGACGAACCCAACCCCCATGTGCGGAATCGTAGGCGCCACAGCGGCGCGCAATATCACTCCCATTCTGCTTGAAGGCCTCAGGCGCCTCGAGTATCGCGGCTATGACTCCGCCGGTATCGCCGTGCTCGACGGCGACGGCATCGCGATCCGCCGGGCCGTCGGCAAGGTCGAGGCGCTGGAAAGCGCGCTCGCCGGCGACGCGCTCGAGTCGCATACCGGCATTGCCCACACCCGCTGGGCCACCCACGGCAGGCCCACCAAAACCAACGCCCATCCGCACCGCTCGGGGCAGCGCCTGGCGATTGTCCACAACGGCATCATCGAAAACTTCACCGCCCTGCGCGAGGAGCTGCAGACCGCGGGCTTTCAGTTCACCTCCGATACCGACACCGAAGTGGTGGCCCACCTGATTGCTCGCGAAATGGATCAGCAGCGGGATTTCGTCACCGCGTTTTCCCGCGCCACTGCGCGCCTGGAGGGCGCCTACGCCATTGCGGCAATCTCCCCGGCCGAGCCAGAGGCCCTGTATCTGGTGCGCATGGGGTCACCGCTGGTCATCGGAGTGTCCACCGAGGAGAACTACGTCGCCTCCGACCCGCTGGCGCTGCTTCAGGTCACGGACCGTTTCATCCACCTGGAAGACGGCGACCTCGCACGGGTGGACCGCCATGGCGTCTCGCTGTTCGACCTTCAGGGCCAGACCATCGAGCGCGAACCCGAACGCTATGCCCACGATGATCAGGTGGCCAGCAAAGGCGATTATCGCCACTTCATGCTCAAGGAAATTCACGAGCAGCCCGAGGCAGTGGCCAACACTCTGGCCGACAAGCTCGGCACTCAGGGCGTGCTGACCGAATCCCTGGGCCCGGAAGCGAATGCCATCCTCCCGCGGGTGGAGAACATCCACATCATTGCCTGTGGCACCAGCTACCATGCCGGACTGGTTGCGCGCTACTGGATCGAAACTCTCGCCGGCATTCCGGTCAGCGTGGAAGTAGCCAGCGAATATCGCTATCGCCAGCCGGTCGCCCCTCCCGGGACCCTGTTCATCGGCATCTCCCAGTCCGGGGAAACCGCCGATACGCTGGCCGCGCTGCGCTTTGCCAACGAGAGCGGCTACCTGCAGACCCTGGCCCTGTGCAACATGCCCGGCTCCACCCTGGTGCGTGAATCCGGCCTGCGGCTGCTGACCCGGGCCGGCATCGAAATCGGCGTGGCTTCCACCAAGGCGTTCACGACGCAGCTGGCCGCGCTGTACTGGCTTGCCCTGGCGCTGGGCAGAGCTCGCGGCCTGCTCGACCCGGCGGCAGAAAAGCGCGCGACGGCAACCTTGCGGGCTCTGCCAGAAACGATGGCCAGCACGCTGGCGCTCGAACCGGCCATCACGGAGATGGCCGAAGAGTTCATCGACAAGCAGCACGCCCTGTTCCTGGGCCGCGGCACTCACTTTCCGATTGCCCTGGAAGGCGCACTCAAGCTCAAGGAAATCAGCTATATCCACGCCGAAGGTTACCCAGCCGGCGAACTCAAGCACGGCCCCCTGGCCCTGGTTGATGAAGAAATGCCCGTGGTCACCGTGGCCCCCGATGACCACCTCCTGGGCAAGCTGCGGTCCAATCTGGAAGAGGTCCGCGCCCGCGGTGGCCAGCTGATCAACTTCATCGCCGAAAACGTGGACATGCAGGACGGCGACGGCGTCACCAATCTGCGGGTGCCGGGCATGAACTGCAGCACCAGCCCGATCATCGCCACCCTGCCCCTGCAGCTGCTGGCCTATCACGTTGCCCTGCTCAAGGGCACCGATGTCGACAAGCCGAGAAATCTGGCCAAGTCGGTCACGGTAGAATGATCAGCAAATCAGCGAACTGACAACAACAACGACCACCGCGAATGAACGCCAACCTGTCGCTCGATGAACTCCAGGCCGACCTGACCGCCGGCAACGCCACAATCGCCGTCATCGGGCTGGGCTACGTGGGCCTGCCGCTGGCCGTGGCTTTCGCGAAAAGACACCCGGTCATCGGGTTCGACATCAAGGCGTCCCGCATCGCCGAACTGCAGGCGGGGCAGGACACCACCCGCGAGGTCGAAGCCGGGCAGCTCGAGGCCGTCAGCGACAAGCTGCAAACGACGAGCAACCCTGAAGACATGGCCGCGGCACGCGTCTACATCGTCACCGTCCCCACGCCCATCGACGCCTACCGACGCCCCGACCTGCGCCCGCTGCTGGCCGCGAGCAAGACTGTTGGCAAGGTCATCCAGCCCGGCGATATCGTCATCTACGAGTCCACCGTCTACCCCGGCTGCACCGAAGAAGATTGTGTTCCCATTCTCGAACGCGAGTCCGGCCTTCGCTGCGCCTCGGACGCGGCGGGCCGGGATGGTTTCGACCTCGCTTCCGGCCAGGCCGCAGACGAGCCGACCGGGGCCCCCTCCGATACCTTTTTCGTGGGCTACAGCCCGGAGCGGATCAACCCAGGCGACAAGGCCCATCAGGTCACCGACATCGTCAAGGTCACCAGCGGCTCCACCGCCCGGGCGGCCGACCTCATCGACAGCCTCTACGCCTCGGTGGTGACGGCCGGCACCCACAAGGCGGCGTCGATCCGCGTTGCCGAGGCCGCCAAGGTCATCGAAAACACCCAGCGCGACGTCAATATCGCGCTGGTCAACGAACTGGCCATGCTGTTCGCCCGCATGGGCCTGGACACCACCTCGATACTGGAAGCGGCCGGCACCAAGTGGAACTTCCTGCCGTTCAAGCCCGGGCTGGTTGGCGGACACTGCATCGGCGTCGACCCCTACTACCTGACGCACAAGGCCCAGCAAATCGGCTTTCATCCGCAGATGATCCTGTCGGGCCGCCGCACCAACGACGGCATGGGCCAGTTCGTGGCCGGCGAAATGATCAAGCTGATGGCCGCCCGCAGCTGCTACCGGCCAGGGGCCAGGGTCTTGATCCTGGGCCTGACTTTCAAGGAAAACTGCCCGGATCTGAGAAACACCCGCGTCGTCGACGTGATCAAGGCCCTGAAAGGCTACAACCTTCAGGTCGACATCCACGACCCCTGGGCCGACCCGGCCGAAGCAAAGCGGGAATATGGCCTCGAGCTGACCGCTCAGCCCCAGGCGGACGCTTACGATGGCGCCATACTCTGCGTTGCCCACAGCGAATTCAGGGACCTGGCCAATCCCGGCATCAAGCAATGGCTGAAAGCCGACAGCGTCATTTACGACCTCAAGAGCGCCCTGCCGCCGGAAATCACGAACGCCCGCCTGTAATCGGCACCCACAGCCGCCGTGACATATGGATGCGCAGCTTGCGTTGCCTGTGCGTTCAGCATCAAGCCGGCATCCGGCCTAGCGCCTCCGCCTCGATCAGGGCCACGCCATCCCCGCCGAACTCGAATTCCAGCCAGGTGAACTCGATCCGGCGCTCGTGCAGCAAATGCTCAAGCGCTGCGGCGGCCTCGCCGACTTCAATGATGAGCACGCCCTCGATCTCGAGATGATCGGCGGCGGTGTCAAGCAGGCGGCGCACCAGATCCAGGCCGTCTTCACCGGCCTCCAGGCCCAGGGCAGGCTCCCGGTGATACTCCTCGGGCAGTTCAGCCATCGAGGCGGTCGGAACGTACGGTGGATTGGCCAGAATCACGTCATAACGCCGTCCTTTCAGAGCGTCGAGCAGGTCCGACTCGATCACCTCCACACGCTCGGCCACCGCATGACGCTCGGCATTGCGCCGCGCCAGGGCAAGCGCTCCGGGGCTGACATCCACCGCGTCGACCGTCACTTTGGGCCAGTAAACCGCCGTGGCGATGGCCAGGCAGCCCGAACCCGTGCCCACATCCACCACCCGTCGCAGCCGCTCCGGATCCACCCAGGGCGCGAATCCGTCGACGATCAGCTCCGCCAGCGGTGAACGCGGCACCAGCGCATTCTCGTCAACCAGGAACTTCAGCCCGGCAAACCAGGCCTCGCCGATCAGATAGGCCAGCGGTTTGCGCGTTGCGATACGCTCGGCGATCAAGGCATCGAAGCGCTCGCGCTGCGCTGGCGAACCTTCCATGTTCAGGGCGTCATCACCAAAGTCCGGCGGCAGGCCGAAAGCCCACGATGCCGCCCAGCAGGCCTCATCAAGCGCATTGTCGGTGCCGTGACCGAAGAACAGACCGGCCGCTTCCATGCGGGCCGCGGCGGCGCGGATGAGGGGTTCGATGGTGGGAGCAGGCATTATGGTTGGCTGGTTGGCTGGTTGGCTGGTTGGCTGGTTGGCTGGTTGGCTGGTTGGCTGGTTGGCTGGTTGGCTGGTTGGCTGGTTGGCTGGTTGGCTGGTTCGGCAGCCGGGAGGTTCGGTGGGCGGCTGCGCCGAACCAACCAGCCAACAAGCTAACCAGCAAACAAGAATCAGGTGAGAGCCGGCCTGTAAGCCGGGTTCTGTCGAGGACAGTCATTCGTCTGGGACGGCTGTCGCCAGCCGCCTCTAGCAGCCTACCCGGGTGCAGCGCGGGCCGCGCCGTTGCACCCCTATTTGGCCTTGCTTCGGGTGGGGTTTGCCGTGCCGCGGCTGTTGCCAGCCGCGCGGTGCGCTCTTACCGCACCCTTTCACCCTTGCCTGTGTCGTTTCCGACCATCGGCGGTATGCTCTCTGCTGCACTTTCCGTCGGCCCTGATCGGACCGCCCAGGCGTTACCTGGCACCCTGCCCTGCGAAGCCCGGACTTTCCTCCATGCCATGCAGGCACAGCGACTGTCCAGCCGGCTCTCGTAACCAATTATGACACCGAATTGGCGATTTGGTTGATTGGTTGATTAGCTGGCTGCCCGGCTTCCCTGCGCTTCAGGTCAACGCCTGGCCCATACGCACACGGCTGCCCGGCGAAAGCCCCGGCACCCAGGCCGGAAAGTCCGGCGGCGTGAGCACGATCACGGTCGAACCCCAGTGGAAACGCCCGAGCTCGCCGCCGCGAGCCAGCTCATGGCCGTCAATCCGGCGGCTGCGCACGTCCGGGCCCGGGCGGCGATCGGTCGGACCCCCCCAGACGGTCTCGATGCCGGCAACCAGCATGGCCGCCACCATGACCACCGCCACCGGCCCATGGTCGGTTTCGAGCATGGCGACCATGCGCTCGTTGCGGGCAAACAGCTGCGGCACGGCCCGGGTGGTATTGGCCGAAACGCTGAACAGCCGGCCGGGTACGCGCACCTCCTCGACCACGCGCCCGGCAACGGGCGAATGCACGCGGTGGTAGTCCTTGGGCGCCAGATAGACGGTGACGAAGTGGCCATCTTCAAAGGGCGCCGCACGCTCGGCCGAACCAAGCAGTCTGGCGGCGGTGTAGTCGATGCCCTTAGCCTGCAGGATGGTATCGCCGCGCAGGCGCCCGAGCTGACTGACGGTGCCGTCGGATGGGCAGACCAGGCGGTGTTTTCCGGCAGCGATCGGACGCGCAGACGGGCTCAGCGAGCGCGTAAAGAAGTCGTTGAAGCAATCATATTCGGCCGGCTGCTTGCGCTTGGCTTCGGCCAGATCGACGCCGAACAACCAGATGAACACGCGAATGAAAGGCTGGCTGAATACGCGCCAGTGGCACGACGACAACCGCCAGGCGATGGCGGTGAGCAGCTTCTGCGGCACGACATGCTGCGGCCAGACCAGCAGCCGCAGAGACAGCGGCGGTCTCATCGAGTCAGCGCAAACAGATCGGCGGCAACCGCCTGGTGATCCAGCGGCGGCGAAAAGCGTCCGTAGAGTCGACCCTGCGGATCGATGATCAGAATGGAGGCCGAGTGATCCACGCTGTAGAACCCCGAGTCCGGGTCGGGCTCGTCCAGAGCAAAGTAGATGCCCAGGCTGCGGGTCAGCTTGCGGAGTTGCTCTTCACCGCCCGTGGCGCCGATGAAGTCCGGATCGAACGAGCGCATGTACTCGCCCAGCGCTTCGGCGTCATCGCGTCCGGGGTCAACGGAAACAAAAATCACCTGCGGCTTCGAGGTGGCGCCCATGGTGTCGAGGCTGCTGATTGCCGAGTGCAGCATCGCCAGGGTATCCGGGCAGATGTCCGGGCAGTTGGTAAAGCCGAAGAAAAGCAGCGACCACTGCCCCTGCAGGTCTGCGTGCGTGAGCTCCCCACCCGCGGCCGTGCGCAGCTCGAAGTCCGGCAGCGGCCGGGTCTCGGGAAAGGCCTGCGCCGCCCTGAGCTCCTGCGAGCGCTCGAACAGCATGGAAGAAACCACAATGCCGCCGGCAATCGCCGCCAGGGCAATCACGACGATCAGGAAAATGCGACCGGAAGCGGCACGCGGGAAATTCAATCGAGTCATGCCGCAATTATATCGAAGGCGAGGCGACGCGACCCATCCCCGAACACGCCTGCTTGCAATCGATGGCCTTCATCAGCGGAGGCATCAGCGCCCGAGCAATCTCATCCACCACCAGAAATTGACCACGCCGATCAGGGCCCCGGCGACGTAAGTGAGCGCGGCGGCGGTGAGAATACGACGGGCGGCCCAGCGATCATCGGGCTTGAGATAACCACCCTTTTCCAGCAGCGGCAGCGCGCGCCGAAAGCTGGCATCGAACTCGGTCGGCAAGGTCACCAGATGCACAATCACGCCGGAGGCCAGCGAGGCCACCGCCATCGCCAGCAGCGTCAGCCCGGCGCGCGGCAGGCGCAGCGCCAGCATGATGACCGGCGCGAGCACCAGCAGAACCATGCCGAAACGCTGAAAACGCTGCATGCCCTTGACCAGGCGCGTGCGCCACAACAGCGGACGATAGCCATCGGCGTGCTGAATCGCATGGCCGACCTCGTGCGCGGCAACCGTAACCGCCGTCAGCGAGGCGCCGTCGTGATGCTCCGGGCTCAGCCGCACCATCCGGTCATCGGGATCGTAATGATCGCCTCCCGAGTCAGTGCGCTCCACGCCCACCGATTCCAGCCCCAGCCGCTTCAGCAGATGCCGCGCCAGCTCCCCGCCGGTGCCCTGATAACGATCAGCCGGGCGGCGGTACCTCGCCAGTACACGCTTGACCCACCACTGCGGCAGAAACACGATCGCGGCGACGAAGGCGAGGACAATGACGGGCATGGGCGCCGGTTGCCTTGGATGGCGTTGGGTGGGGAGGGAAGTTTAGCAGGCGCCGTTCTCAATACCGCTGGACAAAGAAATCCGTAGTCTTCTTCAGCGCTTCGGCCCAACGGGCTTCGAGCTGCGGCGTCAGGCGGTCGTCGTGCTCTCTCACCGCCTGCAACAGGCTCTGGCGCCAGTAGGTGTAGAGCTCGGGCTTGACCGGAGCGCGACCCTTGCGCGAGTGCACATCGGCCATCTCCTTGAGCGGGCGCTCGACGATATTCGAGCCGCCGGCGTAGGTCAGCGCGATGCTGATGCCGCGCCGGAGCATCTTGTTCTGCTTGACCCAATCGGTGTGGGCAAACATCGGCACCATGCGCGGATCGCTTTGCAGCAGCAGCTCGTAGAACCGCGTGATGAAACCGCGCTTGCGGGTGCAGCGGCCATAACTGGCCTGTACGTCCTGGTAGGTCTCGGACATCTCGGTTGCCGTTGGAAATATGAGTGAGTGCGAATGTTAGCGACGCCGCAACGGTAGCTTCTTGACCATAATCAAAATCAAGACCCACGGGCGGAAACGATAATCCTCCATGGCGTCATTCCACTGGCGCCGCCACCCGAAAAGACCCCGGCTCGGGAGCTGTGAAGAGGATGCCTCCGCGGCATGCGGCTCTACCTGCGCCGGGCTTCGATCAGGGCAAATGCTTCTTTCCGGGGCAGGCCGGTCAAACGCGCCAGCACCTTCGCCGCGCGCGACGGCGGAAGCTCGCGCGCCAACTCTGCGGCCAGCGCGTCGGGATCGATGGCCGGGGCCGCGCTGTCGCTGCCGGCAACTACCAGCACCGCTTCGCCGCGCTGCTGATTGGCATCGGCTGTCACCCAGTCAGACAGCGCCTCAAGCGCATCGCGCCGCACGGTTTCATGCAGCTTGGTCAGCTCCCGCGCCAGCGTGGCGCGGCGCTCGGCACCGAAGGCAACGGCCATGTCTGCGAGCACGGCCGGCAGATCGCGCGCCGGTGCATAGAACACCAGCGTGGCCGTCTGCCCGGCGAGCTCGCCCAGGCGCTTTCTGCGAGCCGCCGTGCGCGCCGGAAGAAAACCCTCGAACCAGAAGCGATCGGTGGCCAGGCCGGCGATCGACAGCGCCGCGGTGGCGGCACAGGGGCCCGGCACGCTGCGTACCGCAACGCCGGCATCATGGGCAGCGGCCACCAGGCGATAGCCGGGGTCGGAAATCAGCGGCGTGCCAGCGTCGCTGACCAGAGCCAGATCGGCACCGGCCTGCAGCTTCTCGATCAAACGCTCGACCACCCGCGCCTCGTTGTGCTCGTGCAGGCTGACCATCTCCGCATGCGCCTCGCGCTCCAGCGGCAGCCGCGCGGTCACCCGCGTATCTTCGGCGGCAATGATCGGAACCGACGCCAGCAGCCGCCTCGCGCGCGGCGAGAGATCGTCAAGATTCCCGATCGGCGTGGCGACCACCCAGAGGGTGCCGCGGTCACCGGGAGGCCGGTTTTCGACGCTGCCTTGTTTCGTGTTCATGGGCTGAATTTCCCCGTGGTCCCGAGTGTAAATAAATGCGGCGGCCTCACGCGCATCGGTTAACCTACCATCTCGCTCTCGACGCATGACAACAAGATCCATGGCGAACTCGGCCAAACCGTCCGCGCTTCCCGGTTTTCTGATCGCATTGGGCATCGCAGTGGGCGCCTGGGTGGTCGTTCGGCTGGTGGCAATGCTGCCGCCGCCGGTGGGCACTCTGCCGCTGAACATGATGCTGGTGGCCATCCTGACCGGGCTGGCGCTGGCCGGGCCCACACAACGACGACCGGCATGGCAGCCGGGGCTCGACCTCGCCCGCGGGCCGCTGCTCAAGATCGCCACGGCCCTGATCGGCCTGCGGCTGAGCCTGGCCGCCCTGGGCGAGCTGGGTGCACAGGCCCTGCCGCTGGTGGCGCTGGTGGTGCTGGTCGGCCTGGGCGCAAGCCTGCTGCTGGCCCGGTTCGCCGGCGCCAGTCCGCGGCTGGCCATCCTGCTGGCTGCAGGCACATCGATCTGCGGCGCTTCGGCCATCGCCGCCACCGCACCGGGGGTAAAAGCGAAAAGCGACGAAATCTGCTATGGCATCGCCTGCGTGGCCCTGATCGGCCTGACCGCCACCCTGGTCTATCCCTGGGCGCTGAGCCACCTGCTGGAAACGCCACAACAGATCGGCCTTGTCATGGGCGTGGCCATCCACGACACCGCCCAGGTCACCGCCGCCGCGGCACTGCACGAGCAGTCGTGGGAGGCGGAAGGGACACTGGTGGCGGCCACCGTGGCCAAACTGATGCGCAACGCCGGAATGGTGGTGGTAGTTCCGGGGCTGGTCTGGGCTTATTCCCGTCGCCACGAAGCCGGATCCGCGCGGGTCAAGCTGCCGCTGTTCATCATCGCCTTCATCCTGCTCTCGGGCGTGCGCAGCGGCGTCGATGCCCTGCTCGGCCCCGACAACGCGCTCTGGAACGGATTTCTGGCCGTGGTCTCGCAAATATCGGTATTTGCCTTCGCCATGGCCATGGCCGCGCTGGCCACCACCGTCCAGCCCTCCGAGCTGAAAGCCCACGGCTGGAAACCCGCCGCCGCCGCCATCGGCGCCCTGGCCCTGATGTTCGGCATCGGCGTGTGGTGGGTCGGGTAGAAGCCTGGTTAACTGGTTAGGCCGCCGAGAGGATTGGTGGGCGGCAGTACCCCGAAAGCTCGGGTGGCACACTGACGGTTAATAAGCACTACAGGTCTCGCGAGGTAGCCGCTCCGCAAATCCATAGAGAACCGAACCAGCCAACCGGCTAACCAGCGAACAAGCCTCCCCTCCCACCGCGGCGGCAGCGCGAGTACACTTGAATGCTGTCCTTAGCGAAGCTCCCGGGGCTGAAACGAATGCACTGGATTGCCCACAAGTTCGGCGGCTCTTCTCTGGCGGACGCCGAGCGCATCGACCGGGTCGCCAGCCTGCCCGAGAGCCGCGCTGACGAAGCACAGCTCGTCGTCTCAGCCATGGCGGGCGTCACTGACAAGCTGATTGCGCTGACCGACAACGTGGTCGCCTTCACCACCGAGCGCTACCGCGACAACCCGCTGATCGTGCAGGGCCCCGGCGCCGGTCCGGAAGTGACCGCCGCCGGGGTGTTCGCCGACCTGTTGCGGGTAGCCAGCGGCCTGGGAGCAAAGCTTTGAACGGCTCTCACAGCGCCAGCGCCTTCGCCCCGGCCAGCGTCGGCAACGTGGCTTCCGGCTTCGATCTGCTCGGCCATGCCGTCAACGGCCCCGGCGACACGGTCACGGCCACGCGCACCGAACAGCCTGGCGTCACCATCGAGGCGATCACCGGGCTGGCCAACGATCTGCCGCTGGATCCGGCCGCCAACACCGCCGCTGTGGCCGCACAGGCGCTGCTCGAGGCCACCGATCCCGGTTTCGGGCTCAGCCTGCGCATCCACAAGGGCATTGCGCTGTGCTCGGGCCTGGGCGGCTCGGCCGCCTCGGCGGTGGCCGGCGCGGTGGCCGCCAATGCGCTGCTGGACAATCCGCTGCCGACAAAGGCGCTCTATCCCTTCACCCTGGCCGGCGAAGCGGTGGCCAGCGGCGACCCGCACGGCGACAACCTGGGCTCGCAGCTGCTCGGCGGGCTGGTGCTGGCCACCCGCGACGGGCTGCTCAGGCTGCCGGTGCCGGCTTCGCTGCGCGCCGTGGTTGTCCATCCCGACTATCGCGTGGCTACCCGCAAGGCGCGCGAAGCCCTGCGCGAGCCTTTCGACCTGGCCACCGTGGTCGCCCAGCAAACCCATCTGGCCGAGCTGATCTGCGGCTGCTATGAAAACGACGTCCGGCGGCTCGCCCGCGGCCTGGTCGACGTGATGATCGAGCCGCGCCGGAGCGCGCTGATCCCCGGCCTGTCTCAGGTCAAGGCAGCCGCCCTGGAAGCGGGTGCGCTGGGCTCGGCGATCTCCGGCGCCGGGCCAACGGTGGTCGCCTGGTTCGACGGCGCCGAAGGCACGACGCAGGCAGCCGGTGCCATGCACGCGGCCTTCCGGCGCGCCGGTTTCGAATCACAGTCCTGGATCACGCCGGTGAACGCGCCCGGCGCGCGATTGATCAACGCGCCGCCGGCGGAGGCCGCGTGAAGTTCGTCAGCACCGCAGGCGATGCCCGGGCCGGCCTGGCCGAGGCGCTGACCAGCGGGCTTGCGCCCGACGGCGGCCTGTTTGTGCCCGAGCGCCTGCCGGCGCTTGATGCCAACGCGCTGGCCGGCTGCCAGACCCTGCCCGAGACCGCGGCACACATTCTGGCGCCGTTTTTTGCGCACAGCGCGCTGGCCGAAGCGCTGCCCGGGATCTGCCGCGAGGCGCTCGACCTGCCGCTGCCGATCACCGTCATTCCCAGGCGCGAAAAGAGCGAAGCGCCGGCCTGGCTGCTCGAACTCTTCCACGGCCCCACCGCCGCCTTCAAGGACTTCGCCGCCCGCTTCCTGGCCGCCAGCCTGTCGCGGCTGCGCGCCGATGGCGCGCCCGAGCGCACGGTGCTGGTCGCCACCTCCGGCGACACCGGCAGCGCGGTCGCCGCGGCGTTTCATCGCCGCGCGGGCTTTCGCGTGGTCGTGCTCTATCCCGACGGCAAGGTCTCGGCGCGCCAGGCGCATCAGCTCGGCGCCTTCGGCGACAACGTGCGCGCTTTTCGCGTGCAAGGCAACTTCGACGACTGCCAGCGCCTGGTCAAGCGCGCGCTGGGCGACCGCGAGCTGCTCGAGCAGGTACCGATGACCTCGGCCAACAGCATCTCCATCGGCCGCCTGCTGCCGCAGATCAGCTACTACGCTCATGCCGTAGGCCGGCTGTCGGCCCAAACGCGCGCGCCGATCGACCTCATCGTGCCCACCGGAAATCTCGGCAATGCCCTGGCCGCCATCATGGCCCGCGAAATGGGCCTGCCCATCGGCCAGGTCACCCTGGCCACCAACGCCAACCGCAGCCTGCCCGACTACTTCGCCGGCGGCAACTTCGACCCGCAAAAGGCCGTCGCCACCCTGGCCAACGCCATGGACGTGGGCGCGCCCAGCAACTTCGAGCGCCTGGCCTGGCTGTTTCGCGACCGCGACCTCCGGGATGCCGGCATCGACGCAGTCAGCATCGACGACGAGCGCATCCGCGAGACGATCGTCAAAACCGACCGCGAACGCGGCCTGGCCGTGTGCCCCCACACCGCCTGCGCCATGGCCGCGCTGGACGACCGCCGCCAGGCCGGCAACAACCGCCCCGCCCTGATCGCCGCCACCGCCCATCCCGCCAAATTCGAACAGGTCGTCGAGCCACTGCTCGGCCGCCAGATCCCACCACCCGAGGCACTCGCCGCATTGCTGCAGCAGCCGAGCCACGCCGAGAAGCTGACATCCGATTACAGCGCCTTGCAGGCCGCGCTACGTCGCCCGTCGCGGATGTAACCGCGACCAACTTCGGCGGTCAACGTCAAACCGCCAGCGAGCGACGTAGGTCGGCGTTACATCGCCGACGGACAACGCGGCGGACCGGAGCATGCGTGAGCAACGGGCGAACCGATCGGAAAGGTCATCTTCGGCGGTCAACGTCAAGCCGCCGTCGAACGAACGACGTAGGTCGGCGTTACATCGCCGACGGACAACGTAACGGACCGGATCATGCGTGAGCAACGGGCGAACCGATCGGAAAGGTCGTCTTCGGCGGTCAACGTCAAGCCGCCGTCGAACGAACGACGTAGGTCGGCGTTACATCGCCGACGGACAACGCGGCGAACCGGAGCACGCGTGAGCAACGGGCGAACCGATCGGAAAGGTCGTCTTCGGCGGTCAACGTCAAGCCGCCGTCGAACGAACGACGTAGGTCGGCGTTACATCGCCGACAGACAACGCGGCGAACCGGATCATGCGTGAGCAACGGGCGAACCGATCGGAAAGGTCGTCTTCGGCGGTCAACGTCAAGCCGCCGTCGAACGAACGACGTAGGTCGGCGTTACACCGCCGACAGACGATTTCGGTTACATGTTGGCGCGAACATTGACGCCGCTTTCCTCGGCCAGCTCTTCGTAGAGCTGACGTTCACGGGCGCTTTGCGGTCTGGGCACGGTGATTCTGAGGTTGACGATCTGGTCGCCGGCGGGTTTGCCGGGCAGGCCGCGGCCTTTCAGGCGCAGGCGCTGACCACCAGATGATCCGGCCGGGATGTTCATGGTGACCTTGCCGCCAAGCGTGGGCACGCGTACCTCTGCACCCAGCGCAGCCTCCCAGGGCGCAATCGGCAGGTCGATCAGTACGTTGCGCCCGTCAAGCTCAAACAGCCGGTGCGGCGCGATCTTGACCTCCATAAGCAGATCGCCGGCCGCGCCGCCGCCAATGCCCGGCTCACCCTGGCCGGCCAGCCGAATCCTGCGCCCGGGCGTGACGCCGGCGGGAATGTTGACCTCCAGGCTCTGGCGTTCGCCGCCGCGATCGAGGGTGATGCGGCGCTTGCCGCCCTCGTAGGCGGCCTGCAGATCGATCTCGATGGTGGCGCTGATATCCCGCCCCCGGCCACGCGCCGAACGCCGCCCGCGGCCGGCCCGGGCACCGCCCATTCCGCCGCCGAACAAGGTCTCGAAGAAATCGCTGAAGTCGCCAAAGCCACCGAAGCCCTGGCCGGCCTGCTGTGCTCCGCCGCCACCGCTCCACCCCGGCGGTGGCCTGAAGTCCTGACCACCGCGCCAGCCGCCGGCACGCAGCTGGTCATACTGCTTGCGCTTTTCGGGGTCCTTGAGCGCTTCGTAGGCCTCACCAATTTCCTTGAAGCGTTCTTCCGATCCGGTTTCCTGGTTGCGGTCGGGATGGTACTGGCGCGCAAGCTTGCGATACGCCCGCCGAATGTCATCGGCGGACGCCTCTGGCTTGACGCCCAGCGTCTTGTAATAGTCCTTGAATTGCATGTGTTGAGGGCCTTGAGTTCTCTTTCCATTGAATGAGGGTGGTGCGCGGAAACTCAAGTTGACGCCGACGGGCAAGCGCCACACTTCGCAGAAACGATCTCCGGATCCCGATGGCGCCGGGCTTGGAAAAAACCGCGGTCTGGAAACTGCTCCTGCGGGAGAGAGTCCGGGCAGCTTGTCCTGTAGGAGCGATCTCCAGATCGCGAAAGCGCCGGGCTTGGAAACAATCGCGGTCCGGAAACCGCTCCTGCGGTCAGGGTGCGGGGCCGTCGGGGTGCTTCAGCGTTCGAACCAGGTCACGGCGGGGTGTTCGGGGTTCATCTCGCGGGTCAGGCGGGTGATCAGGCGGCGGGTGGTCTCGCTTTCATGAGCACCCCCGGATTCAGCGGCGGCGATCAGGGCGCGGGCCTCGGTGATGCGCCAGCCGCCAAGGCCCAGCGCCACGCGCAGCTGCAGACACTGCTGCGCATGGCCAAGCGCGTCGGGTTGACGATTCTCCTCCAGCGCCCGCCGCGCGCGCTCGCAGGCAATCTCTGAAAGCACCGAGCGGGCAGCGTTGCCCACGGCTTCGGCATCATCGGCCAGCGCTTCCAGGGCGCCCGGCTCAAAACCCTCGCCGAGGCGCCGCTGCACCTGCACCACCGCCAGCCGCAGGCGCAGGCTGTAGGGGTGGCTCTCGCCGAGCAGGCGCAGCATGATCTCGCGCGAGCGCTGATAATGCGCCAGCGCCGTCGTCAAGTCGCCGCGGGCCTCGGCCAGCTCACCCTGCCCCAGCAGCGCGGCGGCAAAGTCGGGCGTGTCGCTGCCGATGTAGCGCGCAAACACCTCGGTGGCGCGCTCGAGCTGGGTTTCAGCCTCGTCGAGCGCGCCGCGCACGACCAGCAGGCGACCCAGGTTCAGGCGCGCGGCGGCCATGGCCCCCGACGGCCCGTACTGTTCTTCGCGCACAGCCACCACCCGCCGCAGCCGCTGCTCGGCTTCGTCGTTGCGGCCCAGGCGCTTGAAAACGGTTGCCAGATTGGCCGTTACCGACAGGGCGTCGCTGGACTCCCCGCGATCGAGCGCCAGCCACAGCGCTTCGGCCGCTTCCAGATGGCGAACGGCTGCTTTCAGCTCACCGCCAATCAGCAGCGTGGTCGCCAGGTTGTTTTCAGCACGGGCCATCAGCGGACGCGGGCCGGCGGAGACTTCCAGCGCCAGTTCGCGCGCGCGCTCGAGATCGGCCAGAGCCCCATCCCACTGCCCCAGATCGCGCCGGATACGCCCGCGAACCTGCAGCGCGTCGGACATGCGGGCCGGATGCGTTCCCGGAATCGATTCAAGAATCGCCAGGCCATGGTCGGCGTCCACCAGCGCTTCCTGCATCCGCCCGCGACGGTGATGCACCTGCGCCATGTCAAGCAGCGCGATGGAGCGCAGCAGGGGATTTTCAGCGCCCTCGTCGCTTTCGGCAAAGTCGGCCAGCAGCGGCTCGGCGGCGGCATAGTCGTTGAGCGCGATCATGATCTCGCCGAGCACGGCGTTGACCTGCTGGCGCAAGTCGGGATCCCCGGCCAGCCACTCGCCGGCGACCCCGGCGGTGCGGTCGAGCAGCTCGCGCGCAGTCATGCTTTCGGTGTCGGTGGACAGGCTGCCCACCTCGCGAAAAAGCAGCGTGAGATGCTCGCGCAGCGCGTTGGAACGGCGCGCCTCGGCCTGGGCCAGGTCGCGCTCCACCTGGGCCACGCGCGCCTGCCAGACTACTGCCGACACGCCCCCCACCAGCGAGACCAGCACCAGCAGGCCGAGCGTGGCGCCCACGGCATGGCGGCGCGTCCACAACGCCGCGCGCTCTAACATGCGCGGCCGGCGCGCATGAATGGGCAGCTCGTCTTCCAGCCGGCGAACATCCAGCGCCAGCGCGTTGACGGTAGCATAGCGAAGCGCCGGGTCAGCGTGCGTGGCGCGCGCGATGATGGCGTCCAGATCGCGTCGACGGCGGAACGTGCGCCAGCGCTGTCTGGGCTGTGGGCCGGCATCCGATCGCGACGATTGTGACGCTGGCGACGCATCTCCATAGACCAGCCAGCGCAGCAGTGCACCCAGGCCATGGATATCGGCCGCCGTCGACACCGGCTGGCCTTCAAGCACTTCCGGCGCGGCAAAGCCGGGCGTCATCGCCGCCGGCAGGTTGTAGTGCATGTCGCGGTCCAGCAGGCGGGCAACACCGAAGTCGAGCAGGCAAACGCGGCCGGGCGCGGTCAACATCAGGTTGGCCGGCTTGATGTCACCGTGCACGATCAGCTCGCGATGCGCTGCGGTCACCGCATCGCAGGCTTCGCGGAAAATGCGCAGTACCGTGGTCGGGTCCGGCCCGACCTTTGCGTACCAGGCATCAAGCGTGTCGCCGTCGACCCAGTCCATCACCAGATAGGGCCGGCCATCGTCGGTCACGCCGCCGTCAAGCAACCGGGCAATGCCGGGGTGATTGAGCCGCGCCAGCGTCTGGCGCTCGAAGGTGAGCAGGCGCGCCAGGTCGTCGCTGTGGCTGCGAATCAGTTTGACGGCCACCTGCATGTCGAAAGCCCCATCGGCGCGCTCGGCCCGATAGACATCCCCCATGCCGCCGGCACCCACCGGCTCGATCAACCGCCAGGGGCCCAGGCGCGTACCCGGCTCGAACTCCGGCTTTCCGGGACCGTCCAGGCGCGCGTCCAGGGCATCGCCAACCAGAGAATAAGCGGACTGATCGAGCAGCCCGCCGGGCTCGGTGCTGGCGGCCAGCAGGCGCTCCAGCCAGGCGCCCACGCGCGGGGCGCGCTGAACAATGCGGGCCAGTTCGGCGGCGCGCTGCTGGCGGGGACAGTCAAGCAGCTCGTCGAGCAGAGTATCCACCAGGCGGCGGCGCGCCGGGGTCAAGCGGCCAAACGGCTTGCGATCGGGCCTTGTGGTCACTGATTGTTCATTTCCACCAGCAGCCAGGCGCGGGCGCGCTCCCAGTCGCGCTGTACCGTGCGCACGGAAATATCGAGCATTTCGGCGATCTCATCGGCGGTATGCCCACCGAAAAACCGCGCAATGACCACCTCGGCCAGGCGCGGATTGGCCTCTTCAAGACGCGCCAGCGCCTCGTCGATCATGAGCACGGTTTCCTCACTGCCGGTCACGCCGCCGGCGAGCTCTTCGTTCAGGCTCAGCGGCGCTTGCCCGGCCCCGCGTTTGGCCGCCAGCTTGCTGCGGGCGTGGTCGACAATCAGCTGGCGAATGGCCAGCGACGACAGGCGCTTGAGATGCACCCGGTTGCGAATGTTCTGGCTGGCGCTGTTGCGCAGCTTCAGAAAGGCTTCATGAATCAGCTCGGTGGTCTGCAGCGTGGGCGTGGACCCGAAACGCGCCTGCTGACAGCGGGCCACCTCGCGCAGATCGTCGTAAATGAGCGGCAGAATGCGGTCGAGCGTCTCGGGCTGCTCACGCAGCTCGGAGAGCAGCCGGGTCACCTCCCCTTCAGAAATGACGTCCTGTGAAGTTGGCACAAAAGCCACCGGAATTCCGTTTAATCAGGGATGTCGAGTTTGCCACAGTCTGACTGAATGCAGGCTTAAAGAAAAATCAAACGGCGCTGCCGGCGTGTTTCATGGGAGCGATCTCCAGGTCGCGAAGACGCCGTCTCGGGCCAGAACATCGCGATCTGGAGATCGCTCCCACACCGAACGATGCGCATGAGCCTGTAGGCGCGATCTCCAGATCGCGATAAGCACAGGGCGATGCCGCGTGAGCCTGTAGGAGCGATCTCCAGATCGCGATAAGCACAGGGCGATGGCGCATGAGTCTGTAGGAGCGATCTCCAGATCGCGATAAGCACAGGGCGGTGTCGCATGAGCCTGTAGGAGCGATCTCCAGATCGCGAGAAGCGCGGGATGGTGGCGCATGAGTCTGTAGGAGCGACCTCCAGGTCGCGATAAGCCCGCCAACCGGCAGTGCAATTTACGACAAAGCACCACCAATTACATCAGCTGCCAGACCGGCCAACCCGGCTACAGCTTCTTCAACGCCTGTTCATCCAGCCGAAACATCGTCCAGCCTGTCATCGGCCTGGCACCCAGGCTGCGATAGAAATCAATCGCCGGCTGATTCCAGTCGAGCACTCTCCACTCCATGCGCCCGTAATTACGCTGGCGCGCAATGCCGGCCAGGTGCAGCAGCAAGGCCTTGCCAATACCCTTGCCGCGTTCGGACTCGCGCACGTAGATGTCTTCAAGATAAAGCCCGGGGCGCCCGACAAAAGTGGAAAAGTTGCGGAAGAAAAGCGCAAAGCCGGCAGCCTGACCATTCCACTCCGCAATGACCGCCTCGGCTACCGCGCCGTCGCCGAACAGTGATTCAGCCAGATCTTCGGCAGTTGCCTCGACCTCATGGGCCAGCTGTTCGTATTCGGCCAGCTCGCGAATAAGATCGAGCAGCAATGGCCCATCACCCGGACGAGCGGCGCGCAGTTCGAGAGGTTCGCACATGATCAGCGGTTTCCTGCATTTCCCGGCAAAGGATATTACGCGAAAAGAATCGCGATCTGGAGATCGCTCCCACACCGAACGATGGCGCATGAATCTGTAGGAGCGATCTCCAGATCGCGAGAAGCACGGGGCGGTGGCGCATGAGTCTGTAGGAGCGATCTCCAGATCGCGATAAGCACGGGGCGGTGGCGCATGAATTTGTAGGAGCGATCTCCAGATCGCGATGCGGGCCTCTCTCGAAACCCACGCGGCCTATCAGCCTTGCCTGATGGCGCCGCCTGTAGCCTCTTCACCAGCAGGCCAACCGCAGCCTCCGGCTCGGGAGTCGGGGCAACGAGACCGACGCGCTGCCCGGAAGCCGTCACTCAACCAGATCCGGCTTGCCGTAGTACCAGCCCTGCGCATAATCGCAGCCCACGGCGCGCACGAACTCTGCCTCGCCGGCAGTCTCGACGCCTTCGGCGGTGACTTCCATGCCCAGATCATGGGCCAGGTTGGTCACCGCGCGCACGATGGCGGCGCTGGCCTTGTCGTCTTCGACATGACGCACGAAAGTGCGGTCGATCTTGAGATGCTGTACCGGCAAACGACGCAGGTAGCCCAGCGATGAAAACCCGGTGCCGAAATCATCAATGGTCACGCTGATACCCGCCTCGCGCAGCCGGCTGATCTGCTTGAACGCCTCGGTGCTGTCGCGCATGAAGGCACGCTCGGTGATCTCGACTTCGATGCGCTCGGGCCCCAGGCCGGCATCCTGGCCCATGGCCAGCAAGCGCGCGCAGAAGTCGGGGTCCTGCAGCTGATCAGGGGCGACATTGAGCGCGACATTGATCCCCGCCCTGGCGGCAACCGCCTGCATGGCACGCCGGTACACCTGCTCGCCCAGGGCCGCTACCAGCCCGCGCTTTTCGGCCAGGGCCACAAAGCGGTCGGGCGCAAGCCAGCCGTCCTCCCAGTGATACCAGCGCGCCAGCGCCTCCACCGCCACGGGCCGGCCGTCGGCCAGGGCAACAATCGGCTGCAAAGACACCTGAATCTGCTCGCGCTCGATGGCGCTGCGCAGCTCGGTCTCCAGATAACGCCGGGCGCGGGCGGCTTCGGTCAGCTCGCGGGTGTAGCGTGCCCAGCGCCCCGGCCCCTGCGATTTGGCCTTGTACACAGCCGCGTCGGCGTGGCGCGTCATGTCCTCGGCAGAATCGGCATCGTCGGGATACAGGCTGATGCCGATGGAAATGGTCATCCGCACCTGGCGCTGGTCCAGCCGCATCGGTGCGGCCATCGTGCGGCAGATTTCCTCACTCAGGGCCTCGGCACGGCGGGCGGCGTCGCGCCCGCGCAGCACCACCATGAACTCATCGCCGCCAACGCGCCCGAGCAGGCCTTCGCCGGTCACCAGCGAATCGAGCCGCTGGGCCACCTCTTTCAACAGCCGGTCGCCGGCGGTGTGGCTCCAGGCGTCGTTGATGTCGTTGAAACTGTCCAGATCCAGATACAGCACCGCCAGACCCTCACGCGCCGAGCCGGCCAGCCTCAGCTCGTCACGCAGGGTCGACTGCAGATGGGCGCGGTTGGCCAGCCCGGTCAGATCGTCATAGTAGGCCAGCCGAGTCAGTTTGCGCTCGAGCTGACGACGATGCGTCACCAGGCGGGCAAAGCCGTGCCACATGACGCTGCCGTCGGCCAGCCGCTCGGGGCCGGAGTCCACCTCTACCCACTCCAGATTCTGATCATTGCGGGGTCGACCAATCGGATACATGCGGAAATGCTCGAAAAACGGCTCCAGCATCTCGGCGCTGTGCATGATCGACTGCATTACCCGATCGGCGTCGTCGTCATGAATGCGCTGAAACAGCGGCGCCGCGTCTTCCGCTACGGCGTCATAGTCAGTGCCGAACACCTGCTGGAACTTGCTGCTGGCATACGGCAGCCACAGCCGGCCGGTATCGGCGTCGAGCTGCAGCTGATAAACCGCGCCGGGCACGTGGCTGGCCAGCCGCTCCAACTGAATGCGCTGGCGCGCATGATCCGCCTCCACCGCCTTCAGCCGCGAGACATCCACCGCAACGCCGGCAATCATCTGCTCGCCCTCAAGCTCTATCCGACGGCTCTGGAAATGATGCGGCGGGCTGGCGCCGCGCGCGGTCAGCACCGACACATCGGTTGCGGAATAACCCTCGACCAGACACTTTTCCAGCGCCAGCTCCACCGTTTCCTGATCGGCTTGCGCAAAAAAGTCCAGCGCCGACATGCGCCGGATTCGCGCGGCGCTGTAGCCGGTCAGACTCTGCAGCCGAGGATTCCACAGCCGCAGGCGTCTGCAGGTGTCAACCAGATAAAAAATGCCCGGAATGACATCCAGCAGCAATGCCGACAGCTCGCGTTCATCCACAACCTCCCCGGCGGCCCGGTCCGGGCCGAACGGCTCCATGCCTGTTGTCATCCCCTGCTGGTTCCTGTGTTCCCTGTGCCGCTCGCCCCACGCGCAGCAGCCACAAAGCCACCTTGCGCCCTCGAATGCCACCCGGTCAACGCCGCCGACAATAGCAGATCGTGACAAGCATCACAAAACAAGCCATGCGCAGAGCCGGGACCTTGCACTCGAAGGTGCCGGTAGCGGGAAGACCCCGGATCGAGTCCGGGGATACGGGTGCTGGCAGCACAGCGCCAAGCCACCCCCGAAATCCCGGCCACAGAGCCGGGACCTCCCATCCGAAGGCGCCAGCAGCGAGAAGACCCCGGATCGAGTCCGGGGATGCGGGTGCTGGCGGCAAGGCCCTCACACACCCTCCGAAATCCCGGCCACAGCGCCGGGACCTCCCATCCGAAGGCGCCAGCATCGGGAAGACCCCGGATCGGAGTCCGGGGGTACGTGCGCTGGTGGCGACGCATTCAGCCCAACTCGTAATCCCGGCCAAGCGAAGCGCAGAGCCGGGATCTCCCAACTCAGACCGATCTTCGGACTGCAAAGGCCCCGGGTTATGTTCCGGGGAGCAATTTCGGATAAAATCCGGCTACAGGAGATGGCCATGAACACATCGACATTACTTGACCTGTCAGTGGAAGAGCGCCTCCAACTGGTTGAACAGCTCTGGGACAGTATCGCGGCTGACCAGAGCGCGCTGGCCCTTTCGGACGCCCAGCGGCAAGAGCTGGATCGTCGCCTGGACATTTACGAACTGGACCATGATCCGGGCCGCCGGGCAGAAGACGTTGTAGCAGGCATTCGCAAGCGTTTATGAGCCCCGGGCTTCATGTCCGCTTCGAAGCAGAGCAGGATCTTGAAGCTGCAGCAGCCTGGTACGCAGAGCAGAGGCTTGGGTTGGGGCAGGATTTCCTTGATGAAATCCTTCGGTCCTTTCAGAGCATCGCCGAGCAGCCAAAACGGTATCCAATCGTGCACCGCAAAACGCGCCGCGCACTAGTTCGACGCTTTCCCTTCGGCGTGTTCTACCGTATCGAACCAGATTGTATTGTTGTAGTGGCAGTCATGCACGGCAGCCGTGACCCCCATCACTGGAAACGTCGAACCTAGCAAAGGGCAAGAGACCGCGCCGAGATCTTACTGGCGACGGTGCCAACGACAGGAAGACCCCGGATCGAGTCCGGGGATGCGGGTGCTGGCGGCAAGGCCCTCACACACCCTCCGAAATCCCGGCCAAGCGAAGCGCAGAGCCGGGACCTCCCATCCGAAGGCGCCACCGCCGGGAAGACCCCGGATCAAGTCCGGGGATGCGGGCGGCAAGGCCCTCACACACCCTCCGAAATCCCGGCCAAGCGAAGCGCAGAGCCGGGATCTCCCATCCGAAGGCGCCACCGCCGGGAAGACCCCGGATCGAGTCCGGGGATGCGGGTGCTGGCGGCAAGGCCCTCACACACCCTCCGAAATCCCGGCCAAGCGAAGCGCAGAGCCGGGACCTCCCGTCCGAAGGCGCCACCGCCGGGAAGACCCCGGATCGAGTCCGGGGATGCGGGTGCTGGCGGCAAGGCCCTCACACACCCTCCGAAATCCCGGCCAAGCGAAGCGCAGAGCCGGGATCTCCCATCCGAAGGCGCCAGCAGCGAGAAGGCCCCGGATCGAGTCCGGGGATACAGGTGCCAGCGGCGAAGCGCTCACACCATCCCGAAATCCCGGCCGCAGAGCCGGGACCTCCCATCCGAAGGCGCCAGCAGCGAGAAGGCCCCGGATCGAGTCCGGGGATACCTCTGGCGCTCTCGGGGATACCTCTGGCGCTCTCGGGAATACCTCTGGCGCCTTCGGGAATACTTATGCCGCTTTCGGAGATATTTGTGGCGCGTCGAGGAGTGCGTGTGCCGATGCCGACAGCTACTCGGAAAACAGCCGCTCCACTCGATCAAGAAACATCTCGCGGCCCCACAATGGCAGGCTTTGCCTTTGCTGAACCGAAAGAAACGGCTCAACGTCTGCGGCAGCGGCGCCCCAATCGACATTCTCGATATGACGGTTCAACGCCGTCGTGAGCCAGCCTTCGTCCGCGTCCACACCGCAACCCGCCCAAGGGCCGTACTGATCCAGCGCGTGGCCCAGATGCGCCAGATTCGGCGCGACGCCGCGACGTACGTACCAGAGAAAATCGAACCAGTCGCGACCCTTCAGGTAGGGGCGGCAAAGAAGCGCATGAAGCTTCAAGGCAAAATTACTCGGCAAGTCCTGGCTGACAACCATGAAATCGGTCGGAAAATCCGGAAAATGCCGCTCCCACCCTGAACCTGCCGGTGGATTTGTATCGATCTCGAGCTTGACTCTCAGCTTGCGGCGCGGCGCGCCATCCCGAAACCCCAGCTGCAGCAATCCGGCAAGAGAGTCATCCTTGACCATGGTTCGGCGAACCGCGTCCTGCGTCTGCCGGGAATCGGCCAGCGCTCGATCCCGGCGGTCACTGCGCGCCAGGAAAAGCGCTCATCGGGTTCCATGAGAATAAAATCCATTTCCTCGGAAAAGCGCGGCAGCCCATAGAGAATCCTCAAACTGGTGCCGCCCTGAAATGCCGCCCTTTCAAAAAAATCATTGCGCCACAGCGCGTAGAGCACAAGCTCCTGCAGAATCTCCTTGAGCGCCTGCTCTTCGGCCAGCGCGTCCCCGGCCTGGTAAGCCGCCAGTCTTTGCTGCAACAACTCAATCATCCACCCACCTCTTCAGCCAGCTTCTCGACAACATCCCGCATCTTTTGAAACCGGTAAACCTCCTTGAAGCGATCAACATCGCGGGCGGTCACGCTCGCCCACCACTCCTGCTCCAGACGCAGGCCTTCGAGGAAGCCGGTCAGTCCCTCGATATCGACCTTCAGGTGGCAGCACAGATCAAGCAAGGCCCGCAGCGGCGTGGCGATCAACCCGATACCCGCGGCCAGCTCGTGCCGCTCGACGCCGGCCAGCAGATAACCTGGATTGACCGCGAGCGGAAAAAACCGGAACTGGCCGTAGCCCGGCACATTGAATTCGGCCTTGCGCCGCCCCGGCACCACGCTGCGCACCTGACGAACGGCCTCCGGAATGCAGCCGTGCCACGCCAGCGCGGATTCGAACGAAATGTACGAGCCCGAGCGCAAGGCCTGAGCCAGCACGAACGAATGCGGCTGCACGCCGGATACAGACGGCGCAAGCATATACACACCACGGCTCAATCGCTCCAATTCGCCGGCCTTGAGCGCCCGATTGACCAGGTTGTAACGCCGCTGTGCAGACCCCTCAACAACCCCGTCGAGCTGCCGATCCGAAAAGATCCGGCACCGTAAATCAGAGTCCGCAATCAACCTGGTCAACGTCTGCACAAATGCACGATACTTTCACTTAATGAAAGTTTCAAGTATTTTATTGTCTGAATGGAGCCGGGATCTCCCACCCGAAGGCGCCACCGCCGAAAAGACCCCGGATCAAGTCCGGGGATACGTGTGCTGGCGGCGAAGCGCTCACACCACCCCGAAATCCCGGCCAAGCGAAGCGCAGAGCCGGGATCTCCCGTCCGAAGGCGCCAAAAGCAAGAAGACCCCGGATCGAGTCCGGGGATACGGGTGCTACCAGCACAGCAACCTCCGAATTCCCGGCCGCAGAGCCGGGATCGCCCAGCCGAAGGCACCACCGCCGAAAAGACCCCGGATCAAGTCCGGGGTTACAGAGTGCACTCGCAGCGCCGCATACCGCGCATTCGGGGCTACATCACCCGCGCCCGTTTCTGTCATACTCCCCCATCATCTCGCTGACACCCATGCCCACTCCGCTGAATTCATGACCGAACGCAGTCTTTCGATCATCATCCCGGCCAAAAACGAGGAAGGTGCCATCGGCAAGGTGGTCAGCGGCATTGTCTCGCGCTATCCGCAAGCCGAAATGATCGTCGTTGACGACGGCTCGACCGACGATACCGCTGCGGTCGCCGAGCGCGCTGGCGCAAAGGTGGTGAGCCATCCGCACAGCCTGGGCAACGGCGCGGCCGTCAAGGCCGGGGCGCGCGCGGCCGGCGGCGACATCCTGGTCTTTCTCGACGGCGACGGCCAGCACGACCCGGCCGACATTCCGCGCCTGCTCGAGCGCCTGGATCAAGGCCACGACATGGTCATCGGCGCGCGCACCGCGCCCGGCTCGCACGCCAACGTCGGCCGGCTGATGGCCAACGGCGTCTACAACCTGATCGCCTCGATCGTCACCGGCCACCGCATTCCTGACCTCACCTCGGGCTTTCGAGCCGTTTGCGCGCAGAAATTCAGGCAGTTTCTCTACCTGCTGCCCAACGGCTTTTCCTACCCGACGACAATCACCATGGCGTTCATGCGCTCGGGCTTCCCGGTCGATTTCATCGACATCGAAGCCGCAAAACGCACCGGCAAGAGCCACATCCGGCCCGTTCGCGACGGGCTGAGATTTTTCGTAATCATCTTCAAGATCGCGACGCTGTATGCGCCGTTGAAGCTGTTCATTCCCACCAGCGCGGGCTTCTTCGTTCTCGGCTTGTTGTGGTATGTGTACACGTTCGTCACTCGGGGCCAGTTCACCAATATGAGTCTGCTGCTTTTCAGTGCGGCCGTCATCGTGTTCTTGATCGGGTTGATTTCCGAGCAGATCACGTCGTTGATGTATAGCAGCCGGGGAACTTGACGTGCATTGCCGCCGACTGCAAAAGGTAATCGACATAGTCAGACGCACGATTTTTTACCTGCAATGGCGGCTCGCTTCGACTTCACCCTGCAGGCAGACCATCTACTGCCTCACCACGGACTGAAAGCGCCCAGTGATGGTTCCCGATGCAATACGACTGGGGTTTCCAGTGAATTCAAGCTCAGTCGGAGAGCTGATCAGACTGTTTCGTGACAGGTTGGTGGGTGCTTCTGCAGGCAACATGACAACAGCCTGCATTGAGCAAGCAATTTATAAAGCTCTGAAACAGGTTCCTATATGCTCTCGCGAGAGCCAGACCGAGTTGGAAGAAGCACCTTCAATGGCCGACACTATCCCGCCAGAACTGGTAGCGCTCGCAAATACACGAGGAAGCACGTGAGCTCATCAGCCGGCAAACATTTGACGACCAAACGCGGAACGAGGAGCCACCGCTTTCTAGGGCTGCTTCCAGTGTTCGTCGTAGCGGTCACAGCGCTCGTCATTGCCTATCTGATCGCGACCACCTGGGAAGATATAAAGGAGGGATTGGCCAATGCATCAATTCCTTTGGTTCTCTCGGGATGGGTTATTGCAACTTTTTCGACCCTGATTGCGTTTCTTGCATTTGTGGAGGTCTTCAAAGGGATTTATAAGGAGACTCTTCCCCGTTCATCACTTGGGCATCTATTCTTTACTGCTCAGATGATGAAGCACCTACCAGGTCGGGTTTGGGGGGTGGCGTACCAAGGCCTGATGACCCGAGATAGAATTTCGTTAACTGACTGGGTTGCTATTAATCTTGGGCATATGCTGCTTTCAATATATTTCGCAGTGTTGGTGGCAGCAGCAGCACTCGCCTTCCGGGAAAGTTTTATCTTGGCACTGGGCTGTCTGACCGGTGGAGTGATACTGCTGACCATTGCATGGCGTCCAGCAGCAGGTAGGGTTTCGCTAGCGCTTCTGGGCTATTTTTCAAAATCAATCCGCGACTCACTTGCCAGTGTCGTTGATCCCTTTTCTTCCTTGCCACCCCGAACGAAGCTGAGTGTTGCGACGCTTTTTTTGCTTGGATGGCTAATCTATTTTCTCGCCTGGGCGCTGTACGGCCAGGCATATCCCGGCTTGGGCGCGTCGGAGGGTGTTTACCTGTCGGCGAGCTATACATTGGCATGGTTCGTTGGATATATCACTTTCATTACTCCATCAGGCATTGGTGTACGGGAGTTGGCTTTTGCAGGCTTAGCAGCCGGACATCCTCCGGATATCATCCTTTACGGGATGTTGATCGGCCGGACTGGGCTATTGGCCACTGACTTTGTGCTCGGGATTGCATTTTGGCCTTATCAGAATGAAGCTAGACGATAAACACTTGCAACTACCTGCGTATGATGATCAAGGCAGGAATCTTGTCGATCCCGCCGATCGCCTGGGGCGTAAGACAGCTTACATAACATTGCTCCAATCCATGGCGATCGAAAGGTACGTCGGGCAGGGGTTCGGGCGGGCACTGGATCTTGGATGTGGCTATGGGCGCATGAGTGGAGCCTTGCGCAAACTGGGGTGGGACGTTGTTGGTTTGGATCCTTCACTTCGTGTCATATCGACTGCCGCAGCGCTGGCGCCCGAGGGAAAGTGGTGCATCGGGGAGTTACCGGAACTTCCGTTCCCTGATGCAACGTTTGACCTTGTTCTAGCGCAGAACCTATTGCGTGTGCTTCATTTGAACGGGGCGCTACCCGTCGCTGAGGGTATCCCGCGCGTAGTCAAGGAAGGCGGGCGCTTAGTGATCGTCGACAACATGCGTGATGGCCATCAAGATTACGTGTCAGAGCAATGGATAGTCCGGAACTTTTCTAGACGCGGTTTTCGTCTACTCGAGCGCGTTGCGATTCGCGCAGCAAAGTGGTGGGGAATTTACCTTGTACGCTACGGCATGATTCCGCTTAATGCTCTTGATCGCTTGGCTTCTTACGAGCTAAACCGTATGGATTCAAAAGCACGCGCACCGCGTACTCAATACCACAACGTCCTCTTCATTTTTGAGAAATATCGTTGACCAGCCACACAAATACATCATCGGCTGTCATCCTGAGTGGCGGGCAGGAGATCGTCAGTCTGGCTATTGCCGAAGCATTGGCTAAGGCTGGCATTCGCTATCGCGTTGCATCTCTGGTCAGAAAAAGCCTACTTCGGGGCGCACCTGGCTGCATTGGTTTTGCCAATCTTTCAACAGCATACCGTAATCCAGACCGGCTAAGAGAAGCGCTTTTGAATTGCTTTGCTGACTGGAGGGACACTACGGGGACTAGACTTGTGGTCTTTGCGACCGAAGATGCTGGGCTAAGATGCTTGAACGAGTTTGCTGGCGATGTTGCCAAGTTCGCTGCGTTTCCGCGTGCGCGCGCGCTAAGATACGGTGGCCTCGACAAGGCTGAGCTTTTTACATTCCTCGCAAATAGTGGGGCGGCAGCGCACATCCCCAACACGAACGTCGTGCGGGATCTGGCTGAGATCGACGACGTGCTAGATCGTCTGGGCTGGGATGCCATTTTCAAGCCGGCACTCAAACCGTGGGACATGGATTTACAGAGTATGGGAGCGAAACTTATAACAGCTCAGAGCCATGATGAGTCGCGAGCGAGCTTGACCAAGCGGCTCAAAAAGGCATGGACGCTCTCAGACCGCTGGGTTGCGCAAGAAAGGCTCCGCCCCTACGAGGCTGGCGAAAAGGGAGTGTGGGCGGTCCGCAGCGGCGCTGAATTTCAATCGGTCGAGTTTGTCGAGCGATGGAAACACCCTGCCCAAGGAGGTACGGGATGTCTAGTCGAAACCATCGAAACGCGGGAACTAGTACCTGCGGCATCCAAAATCATGGAGGTTATTGACTACGTGGGACTCGCCGAAATTCCGTTTCTTAAGCAGAAGGATGGTTCGGGTAGAGCGCTCGAAGTAAATGCACGCGCCTGGTTGCAGGTGGGGCTCGCTGAGCGTAGCGGATTGCAGGTGGTTGCAAACACGTTTCATGCACTATCAACCAGCGGCATGCGCGAGAACGTTGATTTCTCCCCTTCTGTGTGGATCAACGTAGAACGCGCAGTGGTAGCCGCTGCACGCGGCAGCGCGGGTCCACGCACCCCCGCTGTCAGAGCGCTGGCTTCGGCGCTCTCCAGAAAACCGGTGCTCGCGGTCTATTCGTCGACTTTTCCAGGGGTGCGTTTGCGTTGGATAAAGCGGATGCTCTGCAGGGGGTTGCTATTTCTAGCGAACAGGTTTCTACGGTGAATAGGAGGCCTCTAATCGGGGTGTTCGACTCTGGCGTCGGGGGATTGACCGTCCTCAGGCGATTGATAGAGAGATTGCCGAACGCCGATTATCGCTATTTTGGCGACACAGCCAGGGTTCCTTACGGAATCAGGTCACCCGAGACAATCGAGGAGTATTCTAGGGCTGGGCTGCAATACCTTGCGGACCTTGGCTGCGATTTGCTGGTTGTGGCGTGCAACACATCTTCAACTATCGCACTGCCTCGTCTGCTTGGGGAGTTTCGCGTTCCTGTTCTTGGAGTTGTTGACGACGGGGTCGAGACCGCCGTAGATATGGCCAAGCAGGGGGTTCTTATACTAGGCACAAGGGCCACAATTCTTTCAGGCATCTACCAAACCAAGATAGCTGAACGCCGTGCCGATTTGGCAGTCCGTGGATTAGCGTGCCCCCTCCTGGTGCCGATTATCGAAGAGGGTTGGGCGGGAACGACAGTTGCAGCACTAATCGCCAAGGCCTATCTGGATGAGTGCCAAGATTTTGATTACGACTGCATCGTGCTCGGATGCACTCACTTTCCTATTGTTCACGAAACGCTTGAAAGCGTTGTTCCGACATCCGTTCGAGTGGAGGACCCCGGCTTCAGAGTTGCGCAACGGATCGCGCGCATGTTGCCATCGAGTGTCCGCTATGGAACGCCCGACGTGCACTTCCATGTGACCGATTCACCACACGGCTTTACCCGGGTTGCTCAGGCAATGGGGATCCGTATGACTAATCATGTTACGCATGTCAATGTTGGTGATCTTATTCTCCGCAAGAGCCTTGGTTAGCATGCTTCCGTTCAAACCATGAAGAAGAGAATCAAGTTTGGGGCGGTCTAAAACCGACAAACGCCAATCCTTTGGCAAAAACCGCCTTCAGTCAAACGTTTTCCATTTCTATCCCAGGGCCGTTCCCAACGATGCGCGCGAAACACGACTCTAGTTCGAAGTCAATGAGAGCTTGTCTTCGCCAACCTTCATCAAGATAGTTGCGACCTTCCTCTCAGGGTTAGAGCTGTGATTACTTGTCATGACTCATGTGGTTAAGGCGAACACTGAAAGCGCATCGATTACCCGGGATATGTCATTGTCTGAGAGACTGGCCGACAGTGGCAAGCTCACCGTCTGCCTCCCGATTTTCATCGCGTTAGGGTACTGATGCGGCCGCCAGCCGAATTCCTCCTGATAATAGGGATGCTCGGGGATAGACAGGTAGTGCACACCGGTACCGATGCCTGCTTCATTCATTTTCTGCAGAAACCCATCTCTGGTGACGCCGCTAGACGTTTCGTCAATCATCACGGTATATAAGTGGTAGGCGTGTCGGTCTCCTTCGCTCGGCTCAACGGGAAGCCCGATCGACAGGGGGGCAAGTTCTTGCTGATAATGATTCCAGATCTGCTGGCGCCGCTTCCAATTTGCCTCCACCCGCGCCAACTGATGGATGCCCAATGCGGCCTGGATGTCCATCATGTTGAACTTGAAGCCGCATTCGACCACTTGGTAGTGCTTGTATCCCTTGTCGCCAAAACGGTGCCACGCATCCTTGCTCATGCCATGCAGGGCAAGCGTCTTTGCCCTGGCAATGAGGTCAGGGCTCCGGCCAAGAATCATTCCCCCTTCCCCGGTGGCAACGTTTTTCGTGACGTAAAAGCTGAAGCAACCAAAATCCCCGAACGTGCCGACAGGCCTGCCCTGGTACTCTGTTTCGATCGCGTGTGCGCAATCCTCGATCACCAGCAGGTCGTGTTTTTCCGCTATTGCCATGATTCGATCCATGTCGCAGGGTCGCCCTGCGAAGTGAACAGGGAGGATTGCGCGGGTCCGTGATGTGACAGCATCCTCTATGGCCTCCGGCGAAATGCACTGCGTCAGCGGATCCACATCGGCTAGAACTGGCTTCAGGCCTGCGTGGATGATGGCATTCACGGTGGCGCAGAAGGTCAGCGGTGTAGTGATAACCTCGGCGCCTTTCTCAATATTGGCCGCGATCATGCTGACTTGAAGCGCCGCCGTACAGGAGTTGACCGCAGCAACCCTGGCAGCTTCCGCACTTTTGTAGTGAGCAAAATCCTGCTCGAATTGCGCAACCCTTGGCCCCGTCCCTAACCATCCTGACCTAAGGCAGGATTCGACTTCCGCAATCTCTTCCTCACCGATAAATGGGCTTCCAAAGACCAGGAACTCATTACTAGAAGTCGTCATCCTCAACCTCTCTCTGCTGTAAATGCTGCCAATTCGCTTCTATTCTCGCAAACAAAGGAGTTGGATCAAGATCGGCTTGCCTGGTCGTCAACTTCAGTGTAGAAGCAACGCAAAGGCGGTCCGGCAAACCCTGTAGGAGCGCCCAGGGTTCTCAGAACCGGGCTCCATTCCGGTGCGGAGGACGACTCGGGACTGTCGGGCGCGCGAGACTAGCCAGTCACCAGCCATCAGCACCCTCCTGCATACTCGTCAACCGCGCTACTATGCGACTGAGATCGAATCGCCTGGCGGCATTGGAAAGCGCATCCTGATAATTGCACGGAGAGCGCGACAACGCGTCACGAATCAAGGAGGAAATGGCATCCGCCGATACGGAATCGGCAAGCTGCCCCGTCGCGTCCTGCCGGATCAACCATTCCAGATCACCAACCGGCGTGGCGAGTACCGGCACTGAAAGCTTGAGTGCATCCGAGTAGATCAGCGGAATACTCTCGACTCTTGAGGGGATCAGCAGCCAATCCGTTTCTCCAATGACTCTTTCAGCCTGACGCTTGCTGAGGTAACCGCCGACCATAACCGGTCGGCCTGAGTCTGCGAGGCGCCGAGCCTTGGCAGTGACCTCGTGCTCCATCGCGCCCCCACCGTATATCGAGACGCTTTCGATCCGCGCCCAGTCGTTTTCGGCCAAAAGCTCCAGTGCGGCCATCAGCAGGTCAATGCCCTTGTTGGGATGCCAGCGCCCGATGAATGTCATTCGGTATGGCGGCTTGCCTCGTAGCTTACTTGCATAGTCGGCGTCTATCCTGCGGGTGCTCGGCAAAAACTCCACTTTCCGGCCACAGATCGCCCTGGTGTCTTCGGCGAGCCGGATACCGTCAGAATACACGGTTGTAGCGCCTCTGAGAACACGCCTTATCGTACCGCGCACCAGCGGAATTCGGCCCAGTGACCAGATATCGCTGCCTAGGGTCCAGACAGCGTAGGGCAATCGCTTGAGTCTTGCCGCTCGACGGGCCCAATAGCCACCGGGCAGCGCCCAGAGGGCCAACATCAGTCGGGTGGGGCCTGCCTCGACGGCAGCCAGAGTTGCCGTGTGCCCGGCGCGCATGACTTTGGCGACCTGAATCAGGTCACGCGGCGACTGCAGCTTGAGCGTGGATAGCGCTTGCCTTGGGGCCTTGTACCTGAAGATGTTTAGATTCTCGCTCCACTCCTCCACTCCACTGGCGGCACCCGGCGCAACAACACGGCAGGGGCCATGCCGAGCCAACTCGTGTGCCAGATCGAGCACAAAAGAGCCGGCAGCCTCGCTGCCGTCTCCCGAGGTCGGGAAAGAGCTGGTTACAAGGACTATCGCAGCGTCTTGTTGATGGGAAAGATCGTATCCTCGAGTTGGCATGTTCCCTTCCGGTGAGCCGTTCCATGGTTGGCGGTAAAGCTTGAACTGTCGCGCAATTTGGCGTACGCCTTGAAGCCTGGCTGCTCTACCAGTGCCCGACACCTTACAGCCGCAGTCGCCCATTGGCCCACGCCGATTCATCTGTGTGACGCCTACCCGCCCGGCCGGCGTGCGGCGGGACAGACCACCGTCACCTCGAAATCCCCGGCAAGCCGCCGGCTGAGCTCGTGCACGAAGCTCGGCTCGGCGTCGTCGGCCCAGCGGGGGTAGGTGGAGGAGATTACCAGCAGGCGCGTTTTCTTGTTCAAATCTTGTTGATCTCCGGGCTGAAGGACCGCCGCCCAGGCTTATTCCTGCCGTGCTGTCGACAGATCCCAGCTCGGCAAACCGTCTCGACGAATGGCAGTCTAGCGCAATAATTCAGCCATGCGGCAGCATCTCGTGGGTGTTTCGGTAGTGTATGTGCAGTCTCAAGCCGTGATTGCAATCACAAGT
Source organism: Wenzhouxiangella sp. YN9 (assembly GCF_056324165.1). Classification (NCBI taxonomy): domain Bacteria; kingdom Pseudomonadati; phylum Pseudomonadota; class Gammaproteobacteria; order Chromatiales; family Wenzhouxiangellaceae; genus Wenzhouxiangella; species Wenzhouxiangella sp. YN9. Next base: position 31,907 of record NZ_JBJNIP010000078.1, on the reverse strand, counting down.
CTGCGCTTGTCAGACGCATGCCATTGAAGGACAATTTCGTCCTTTCACCCAGGCATCGGCCAGCAAATGACCACTTCGGTTCAATCGCGTCGCACGGAAGGTCTATTGGGCTACCCGGCAACACCGATCACCATTTTCCTGATCGTGCTTCTTTTCACGTTCTGGGCCTACAGCCTGGCATTTTCAGGCACCTGGTATTTTGACGATCAGTGGAATCTCGGCGGACTCGCCACGGTCGGGGATCTGCAATCGGGGCTGGCATTCATTCTCAGCGGCCGTGCGGGTCCAAGCGGTCGTCCGCTGGCCCTGCTGACCTTTCTGCCCCAGGCAGCCAGCTGGCCGGGCGACATCGAGGCATTCCTTCTGGTCAATACGCTGATTCACCTGCTCAACGGCATTCTGGTTTTTGTCGTTGCCCACCAGCTTGGTAAAATGCTCGGCCACGGCGGCAGCTGCAATCTGTGGTTTTCTGTGGCGGTTGCTTCCGCGTGGGTTATCAGCCCTTTCCTGGCCAGCACCAACCTGATGGTCGTTCAGCGCATGACCTCGCTGTCGGCCACCTTTCTTTTCGGCGGCATGGCCGTTTATCTTTTTGGCCGCGGGCAAGTCAATCGGTATCCGGGCAAAGGTGCAGCAGTCATGACGCTCGGAGCGGGTCTCGGCACCGTGCTGGCCACGCTTGCCAAGGAAAATGGCGCCCTGCTCCCGATTTTACTGCTGGTGACTGAACTGACCCTGCTGGCCAGATATGCCCCGATAGAGAATCGCCGCGCGCGCCGCTGGGTTTGGCTGATGCTGGGCCTGCCCACGCTGGCCATCGTGGCCTATCTGGGCTTGCGTGCACTGAATCCAGCCGGATTCCTGAGCCGCGATTTCACCATGGGCGAACGGCTTCTGACCCAGTGTCGAATTCTTTGGGACTATATTTCCAATCTGTTCGCCCCGCGCCAGTCAGCAGTTTCTCCGTTTGCCGATGACTATGCCGCTTCGCGCGGGTTGTTCTCACCACTGAGCACCGCGCTGGGTTTGCTCGGGCTGGTTGCGGTCACGGCTCTTGCCTGGCTGGCGAGAAACCGCTGGCCGGTGCTGCTGTTTGGCTGGGTTTTCTTTCTGGCCGGGCATTTGCTGGAATCCACCGTGATTCCGCTCGAACTCTACTTTGCCCATCGCAATTACGTACCGGCCTTCGGGCTGTTTTTTGCCGCAGTGGGTCTTCTGGTCCTGGGCCCGGCCAGCGGTGGCACCCGCAAGCTGGCCGGCACCGCGCTGGGCGGTTGGGTTCTGCTTGCAGCGGTAATTCTTGCAGACACGACAAGCGTATGGGGCCGGCCGCATCTGGCGGCTGAACTGTGGTATCGCGACCATCCCGGCTCGGCCCGTGCCGCGCAGTTCATCGGCGCGCAGTATCTCTCGGAAGGGGACCGCCCCGGCGCGGCCAAGGTCTTCGACCAGGCGCTCGAGCTCAACCCCGACTCGTCCTGGCTGGAGCTTCAGAGTTTGCAGGTTTGCATGGGCAGTCCCGAACAATTGGCCGCACGCTGGCAACGAGCGCGCACAAAGGTGATGGCCGAGCCGTTGCTGGACTTTTCCACAGCGAACATTCTGGGCGAATTGGCAAGCGCCAACATCAGAGGCGATTGCCGATTTGCCCGCCAGGAAGAGCTGTTGGAATTTCTCGACCAGCTTTACCACCAGCGTGGTCGCTTGCTCAACGACTACGTCCGCCACCATCTGGCCTACACCCTGGCCGAACTCGCCCACGCGCTTGGCCGGCATGAATACGCGATCAACCGGCTGGAAGAGGCCTTTGCCATCAACCCCAGCGCAGAAAATGCCATCATGATCGCTTGGCAGCAGCTTGAAAAAGGCGATCGCGAGGCCGCGCTGGAGCGGCTGGACAAGGCTCTGGCCAACCCGCCGGAAAAGCTGGAGCTGCGGCTGGGTTACCAGGACAAGCTGTGGCGCTATCGCCAGCAGATTGTTGACGGCAGCACGCCGACTGGCCCTTTCCGTGATGAAGACAAGCCTTTTCAGGAAGCGGCCAATGAATAAATGCCAGCCAAACCCGCCGAATGCATGCCAGGACTGAAAAACCACGGTTTGCGTGGCAGGCCGGTCTGGCGCACGTGGCGGCACTGGCCATGGTGCTGGCCCTGGCTTGGTGGGCCTACAGCCCGGGCTTTTCCGGAGGCTGGCACTTTGATGACTACGCCAGCCTCAACGGGCTGGAGCAGGTAGACAACCTGACGACCGGGCTGGTCTTTTCCACCAGCGGAATTGCCGGGCCGCTCAAGCGACCGGTGGCGCTGGCCACCTTTGCGCTTCAGGCGGAAGACTGGCCGGACAACCCTCCCGCTTTTCTCAAGGCCAACACCTGTATTCACGTGCTGAACGGCGCGCTCGTTTATTGGCTGGCGCTCAGCCTGGCCGGCTTTCTTGCCCCCGAACCTGGCTCAGGCAAGTCCGGTTTCAGCAGGCGTCACTGGTTTGCGCTGTCGGTTGCATCGGCCTGGGTCTTTTCGCCGTTTCTCGCCAGCGCCAGCCTGATGGCCGTGCAGCGCATGACCACGCTTGCCGCGTGTTTCATGTTTGTCGGCCTGATCGGCTACCTGGCCGGGCGCCGTTGGATGCTCACGCGTCGTGATGCTGGCCTGCTGCTTGCGCTTTTCAGCCTGGGTGCCGGCACCCTGCTGGCAGCGCTGGCCAAGGAAAACGGCTTGCTCTTGCCGCTGCTGGCGCTGCTGTGCGAGGTGTTGATCATCCGTCGCGCAATCACGCCGCCGCGCCGCCTGCCCAGGGCCTGGTTTCACCTGGCGCTGAGCCTGCCGAGCGGCCTGGTGATTGGTTATCTGGCCTGGCGCGGCATCAAAGGGGCCATGGGTGCGGGCTACGGCGGCCGCAGTTTTGATCTGTTCGAGCGCCTGCTGACCCAGGCACGGGCGCTGTGGGATTACATGTTCAATCTGGCATTTCCACAGGCCGGCTCGGTCACCCCCTACAGCGATGCTTATCCGCTATCGCATTCGCTGCTGGATCCGGCAACCACTCTGCTCTCGGTCGCCGGCCTGGTCGCGCTGTTGGTACTGGCGCTGATTCTCAAGCGCCGCTGGCCGGCGGTTGTTTTTGGCCTGGCCTGGTTTTTTGGCGCACACCTGATCGAATCAACCACCGTTGCGCTGGAGCTGTATTTTGCCCATCGAAATTACGCGCCGGCCTTCGGGCTGTTTTTTGCGCTGGCCTGGCCACTGTTTTTTGCCCGGCCGCTGCGAAACGCCGCCTGGATCGGCCCGATTGTTGCTGCCGCCTTTGTTGCCGCTTCTGCCGCGGTGCTGGTTTACGCAACGTGGATCTGGGGCCGGCCCGAGATCGCCGCGCAGAGCTGGCATGAGCGCAGCCCGACGTCCGTGCGCGCCAGCCTCACCCTGTCTTCGGTTTACGCAAGCCGCGGCAGCAATGCCCTTGCCGACAGGATTCTTGCCCGCGGGATCAAACATCACCCGGAAAATCAAATCATCCGGCTTCAGCGGCTGCAGTACTGCCCGACAGGTGAGATTGACCTCCAACGTCGGCTGGTGCAGGCCAAGGCTGCCTTGGCCGCGCCCAACACCTTCAGGCTGGGCAGCGCCATCGGCCTGCACCGCTTTGTACTCGCTGCCGACGACCTGCCCTGCCCACTGCTGACGCGCAAACAGCTTTCTGAACTGGCCCGGATTGCCCTGGCGGACACGAGTCGCCACCAGAGCAAAAGGACAACCGAATACATTCACTACTCGCTGGCTCATCTGGCGCAAGACCGTGGCGCATGGCCAGCCATGCGCAATCACTTGGAGCAGGCCTTGAAGCTCGAGCCCGACCCACAAACGGCAATCTTGATTGCCTGGTCGTGGACACTGCAGGGTGATCTGGGTGCCGCCCGGGAATACCTGCGCCGCCAGCTAGCCTCACCGCCGGAAATGAGCCGACTTGAACGCCTGGCCTGGAACCAGAAGCTGCGCGAATATCTTGACAATCTGGCGAACTGAGCCACAAACGCACCGTGAAGCACGCCTCACTGGCTGGCCTCTGGCACGATATCTGAAAGGCTTTAGGGCGCGAGCAAACTCAGCGCACCAAAACGCAAATTCGCATCAAGGGAGGCCCTACATGCTTTCGCCGATACCAGACTCCAGCTTCCAGCGGAGTGCAGCCGCCGGCCAGCGCGGCTTTACGCTTATCGAACTGATGATCGTGGTGGCCATTCTGGCCATTATCATGGCCATAGCCATTCCCGCTTATCAGGACTACACCATCAGATCCCAGGTGACCGAAGGCATGAACCTGGCCGGTGGCGCCAAGGCCGCGGTCTGGGACTACTGGTCCAGCCATGGTGCCTTCCCCAACAATAATGAGGACGCCGGGCTGGCCGACCCGGCCAGCATCGGCGGCGAATACGTCAGCGCGGTGGCAATAGACAGCAACGGCGAAATTACGGTTACCTTTGGCGCTGCCGGCGCAAACAGCGCCATTGCCGGCAAAACCCTCGTTCTGAAGGCCCTGGGAGCGGCAGAAGACGCCTCCATGACATGGGGTTGTGATCAGGGCGATGTGCCGCATAGGTACAGACCGGCACGCTGCCGCAACTGACAGAGCGTGACAAAACTTGTCAAAACTGACAAAAATTGTCACCCACGCCGATTTCAGGCAAACCTGCACTGGAAGAACAAAGCATGATCAGCGGCCTGCCGCACTGCAAAAGCGAGGCATTCGCTCCAGGGGCCATCAATGGCATGATTACTGCATTAACTTCTACGCAAGGGGAAATGACGTCATGCCCTCGAGGGCAAGTTGAAGCAAATCAAACAAGGAGCAACTCATGAACACCATGCGCAAGCAATCCGGCTTTACCCTGATCGAACTGATGATCGTGGTCGCCATTCTAGCCATTCTGATGGCCATAGCCATTCCGGCCTACCAGGACTACACCATCCGCGCCCAGGTATCTGAAGGGATGAACCTGTCGGGCGGTGCGCGGACCGCAGTCGCCGAGTACTGGACCGACAAGGGTGACTGGCCCGGCAGCAACGCCTCAGCAGGCCTTGCCGACGCAGCATCAATTACGGGTGAGTACGTGTCGGAAGTGGAAGTCTCAGACGGTGTGATCACTGCCACGTTCGACACCGGCAACGAAAACGCAGCGATTTCAGGCGAGACTCTGGTGCTGTCGCCGAGCAGCCAGGGCGGAAGCGTCGCATGGTCGTGTAATGGTAGCGGCGTTGATAGCAAGTACCTGCCGGCGCGCTGCCGCTAGTTTTTTCAGGTCTTGAGTGACCGTAAGAACACACGCAGCAAAAATGCCCCGCTCATACTGCGGGGCATTTTTTTGCCTGGCGCAAATGCCGGCCGCCCGCCGCCTGTGAAATAGCCGGGCACTCCCGGCTCAAGCCGCGCCTGCGGGCGCTGCGACACCAGCATGCGCATCCCCGGATTCCGCATCACACGCCCCCGGGGCCCCTACACGCATTTCCCCCGAACTCCCTACACGCATTCCCCCCGGACACCCTGCACGCATCCCTGGACCTGAGCCCGGGCCTTTTTACGCCCGCGCATCCCCGGACTTGATCCGGGGTCTTGCTGCTATTGGTGCCTGCGGATGGGAGATCCCGGCTCTGCGCTGCGCTTGGCCGGGAATTCGGGGTTGTGAGCTTGGCCGGGAATTCGGGTGTTGAGTGAGCTTGGCCGGGAACGCGTGATGAACCTCGGCGGCGCAGGTACCGGCGAAGCTCTCTGGACGCCGCCCAACCTCACTTGTACAATTGTCAAATGGATATTGTCGTCGACACCAACATTTTTCTGGCCGTTGCCCTGCAGGAGGCGGAGAGGGCGCGCGTCGTCGAGCTTACGGCCAACGCAGCGGTGCTGGCGCCCGAGTTCTTGCCGTATGAGATCGGCAACGCTTTGTCGGCTATGGTCAAGCGTCGGAGGCTCACCGGATCGCAGGCCCTGAAAGCTGAAAAGGCAGTCCGCCAAATCCCGGTTCGGCTGGTTTCAACGAATATAGCCGAGGCACTGCAACTTGCTGCCGAACACGATATTTATGCCTATGACGCCTATTTTCTGCGTTGTGCGCAGGCACTCTCATGCCCCTTGCTCACACTCGATCGCGGCATGAAACGGGTGGCCACTCGCCTTGGAATTGAAGTGCTGGAGTAATCCCATGAAGGTATTTACCTACTCTGAAGCTCGTCAGAATCTCTCGAAACTCCTGGTCCTGGCCCAGGACCAGGAGGTGGAAATTCGCAGAAAAGACGGCAGCCGGTTTTCTCTGCGCGCAAAGCGTACAGAGCCCGCCTCGCCCTTTGATGTGCCGGGTATCGATAGCGCGGTCAGCACTACAGACATTCTCGAAGCGGTTCGGGAGTCGCGCGAGGGGTGATGCGTTGCGCTTCGCGCACGGCCAGAACTCCCTACACGCATCCCCGGACCTGATCCGGGGTCTTCTTCACGCCCGCGTATCCCCGGACTTGATCCAGGGTCTTTTCTGCGTTTGGTGCCTGCGGATGGGAGATCCCGGCTCTGCGGCCGGGAATTCGGGGTTGTGAGCTTGGCCGGGAATTCGGGTGGTTAGGCGCCGCGCGCTGAGCACCTGTATCCCCGGACTCGCTCCGGGGTCTTGTTGCTAATGGTGCCTGCGGATGGGAGATCCCGGCTCTGCGCTGCGCTTGGCCGGGAATTCGGGAGTTAAGTGAGTTTGGCCGGGAATTCGGGAGTTAAGTGAGTTTGGCCGGGAATTCGGGGGTTAAATGAGCTTGGCCGGGAATTCAGGAGGTAGGCAGGGCGTGGCCGGGAAATTCTTTGCAAAATCAGCGCCCGAGCGCTAGGATTTGATCAGCTTTCAACGGATTTGACCCATGCCTGCCCAACCCGCCGCCGTGATGCGCCTGCCCTCGCTTGGCCGCAAGCTGGTCGATGCCGGCTTGGTGACCGAGGACAAGGCGCTTCAGATTGCCAGCGAAGCCACCAAGAAGGGACGCACCTTTACCAGTCACATTGTCCGGGAAAAAGCAGTGGACGCCATCGGATTCGCGCACGTGGCGGCCGCGGATTTCGGCATGCCGCTGGTGGATCTGGCCGCGGTGGATCTCAAGCACGCACCGATGGACTCGGTCAGCGAAGAGCTGATTCGCAAGCACCTGATTCTGCCCATTCTCAAGCGCGGCAAGCGCTTGTACGTTGTTGCCGCCGACCCGGGCAACAAGGCGGGAATCGACGAGCTGGCATTTTCCACCGGGCTGTCGGTGGAGGCTATTCTGGCGCCCTATTCGGCCATCGAGCCGGCGCTGGATCGTGCACTGGCCGGCTCGTCGCAGGCATTCAGCGAGCTGACCGAAGAAGAAGACGATCTCGACAGCCTGCAATTCGACGCCGGCGAGGAAGCCCAGGAAGAGGCCAGCGACACCGACGGTGCCGACGACGCGCCGGTGGTGCGCTTTGTCAACAAGGTGCTGGTCGACGCCATCCGTCGCGGGGCGTCCGACATTCATTTCGAGCCTTATGAAGACGAATACCGCGTTCGTTTTCGTATCGACGGCGTGCTGGTTACCCAGGTGCGCCCGCCACGACGCATGGCGCCGCGGCTGTCGGCGCGGCTGAAGGTGATGGCCAATCTGGATATCGCCGAGCGGCGGGTTCCGCAAGACGGGCGTATCAAGCTGAATGTATCCAAGGGTACGGCCTACGACTTTCGTGTCTCGACCTGCCCGACGCTGTGGGGCGAGAAGATCGTGCTGCGTATCCTCGATTCCTCCGGCGCCTATCTGGGGCCGGAAAAACTGGGCTTCGAACCCGAGCAGCAGGAAAACTACCTCTCGGCCATTTCCAAGCCCTACGGCATGGTGCTGGTTACCGGGCCAACGGGCTCGGGTAAGACGGTTACGCTCTACACGGCGCTGGGCATTCTCAACGACGAGGGGCGCAATATCTCCACCGTTGAAGACCCGGTGGAAATCCGCATGAAGGGCGTCAACCAGGTGCAGCAGAATGCCAAGCAGGGCCTGACCTTTGCCGCCGCGCTGCGATCGTTTCTGCGCCAGGACCCTGACATCATCATGGTTGGCGAGATCCGCGACCTGGAAACGGCCGAGATTGCCATCAAGGCCGCCCAGACCGGTCACCTGGTGCTCTCGACCCTGCATACCAACGACGCCCCGGCCTCGGTGGCGCGCCTGATGAACATGGGCGTGCCCAGCTACAACATCGTATCCACCGTGCACCTGGTGGTGGCACAGCGCCTGGCGCGCACGCTGCACTCGTGCAAGAAGCGCGAAGACGTGCCCGACGACGCGCTGCTGAAAATCGGCTTCAGCGAAGAAGAGGTGGCCGAGGGCATCAAGGTGTTCCAGGGCGGCGGCTGCGACCAGTGCACGGGTGGTTACAAGGGCCGCGCGGGCGTGTTCCAGGTAATGCCGGTGTCGGAAGAAATGGAAAAGATCATTCTCGAGGGCGGCGGCGCGCTGGAGCTGGAAAGGCAGTCGGCCAGAGACGGCGTGATCGACCTGCGCCGCGCGGCCTTGAACAAGGTAAAAGATGGCCGAATCAGCCTGGCAGAAATGAACCGGGTGACGAAGGATTGAGGTTGGGGTTGGCTGGTTGGCTGGTTGGCTGGTTCGGCATCCGCAAGGATCGGTGGGCGGCTGCGCCGCGAGCGGTGGGTGAGCCGATTAGGTGGTCAGCCGGTTCGGCGCGTCAGGCCGTGTTGCTGTTGAGGTAGCGTTGGAAGGCGCTGATCCTGCGGGCCGTGCCAATTGCTTGTCTTTGCAGGAATTGGAATTGATCGTGCCTGATCTGGCCCGTGTCCAGCGCAGCGTACAGGTGGGATTGCACTTCGGCGCACGAGCCGCGAGCGATGCGCAGAAAATGCCTGAATTCATTCGGATTCTTTCGCTCGAACCCCTCGGCGATATTAGCCATCACCGAAACTGCCGAGCGCTGCAGTTGATTCCGAAGGCCGAAATCCCGGCTCAGGGCAGTGTTACGGCAGCACCGGTAGACCTGCTGCACCAAAATCCGGGCCTCCTTCCAAGCCTCGATGTCCTCAAACCGAGAAATTGTCCCCATACCAAACGCTTAGAGCCAACTTGCCCATCAGTTTAGCAGCAGCAGTCAATTAATCGCCAATCCCCGAAGCTGCCGAACCAGCTAACTAGCCAACCAGCAAACCAGCCAACTTCGGCGCTACCGGTGCCCACCCCTTGGCCAGCACCCCCCGCCTGAAGTCCCACCTTGCATTTATCCCGGTTTCTGCGCAAAATCACCACATTAGGGACAACTGTGCAGGCCGGACACGAGCGCTGGCCAACACCAGTCAGGATGCAGGAGCGGGAATAGATGTCGACCACCCAGGAGCAGATGGAAACCTTCCTTTGGGAAGGGATGGACCGGCGCGGCAAGCGGTTGAAGGGCGAGCGAATTGGCCGGAACGAGCTGATCGTCAAGGCTGAACTGCGCCAGCAAGGAATTGTACCCGGCCGGGTCAAGAAAAAGCCCAAGCCACTGTTTGGCACGACGGGCAAAAGAATCAAGCCCAAGGATATTGCCGTATTCACCCGGCAATTGGCCACGATGCTGTATTCCGGCATTCCGCTGGTTCAAGCGTTCGGCATCATCTCCCAGGCGTCTGAGAACCCGCGCATGAAGACGCTGATCAATACAATCCGAACAGATGTCGAATCAGGTGACACCCTGGCCGAAGCCCTGGGCAAGCATAGAAATTATTTTGACGACCTCTACGTCAACCTGGTGACCTCTGGAGAGGCCGCTGGTGTTCTGGACCAGGTTCTGGACTCGATTGCCAGCTACAAGGAGCGTATCGAGTCGATCAAGGGCAAGATCAAGAAAGCGATGTTTTATCCGGCGGCCGTTATTGCGGTAGCCATAGCCGTTACCGCCCTGCTTTTGATCGTTGTCATTCCCCAGTTCGAGGAAATGTTTCAAAACTTTGGCGCCGACCTGCCCGCATTCACGCGGATGGTCGTGAACATGTCCGAGTTCATGCAATCAAAGGGCTGGCTCCTGCTGATTCTGGGCGTTGCGGCCATCGTTGGACTGATACAGCTGCGGAAGCGCAGCGCAAAATTTGGCCACTTCATCGACCGACTGTCCCTCAGGCTTCCGATTGTTGGGCCGGTGCTGGAGAAATCAGCGCTTTCGCGTTTCGCCAGCACGCTGTCGACAACCTTTGCCGCTGGGGTGCCCCTTGTCGAGGCACTGAAAACGGTGGCCGGCGCAACCGGCAATATCGTATACGAAGACGCCACGCTTCAGATCCGGGACGATGTCGCCACCGGCCACTCACTTCAGCTGGCGATGCAGCAGACCAAGCTGTTTCCCCCGATGATGGTTCAAATGACCGCAATCGGTGAAGAGGCCGGCTCGCTGGATGACATGCTCGACAAGGTATCGAGCTTCTACGAAGAAGAGGTCAACAACACCGTCGACGCGCTCTCAAGCCTGCTCGAGCCGATCATCATCGTGTTCATCGGCGTGGTCGTTGGCGGCATGGTCGTGGCCATGTACCTGCCGATCTTCCAGATGGCAGCGGTGATGTGACGGGTATTGGGATGTGTGAAGTGTGAAGTGTGAAGTGTGAAGTGTGAAGTGTGAAGTGTGAAGCTGGGTGTTGGCTGGTTCGCCGCCGTACTCCCGGCCTTGAGCCGAGATCTTCCATCCAAAGGCGCCGTGGTTAGAGAAGGCCCCGGATCGGGTCCGGGGATGCGGCGGCTCTGCGCCAACTACGGTATTCCCGGCCTTTAGTCGGGATCTTCTGACCGGCAGCGCCTGCGTTCAGGAAGGCCCCGGATCGTGGTCCGGGGATACGGGGTACTGGGTTGGCTGGCTAGTTGCCGTATTCCCGGCCTTGAGCCGGGATCTCTCTGGCTGAAGGCGCCTGCGTAAAGGCGGCCCCGGATCGTGGTCCGGGGGGACGGAGGCATCATTTTTGACACAAGGGAATCTGGCTTGGAATTTTTCGACACTTTGAACGCACTGCCGCCGGCGGTTCTCGGGACCGCCGTTTTTGTTCTCGGGCTGCTGGTGGGCAGTTTTCTCAACGTGGTGATTCTGCGGCTGCCGGCGCGTTTGTTTCACGACTGGCGCTGTCAGTGCCGGGAACTGCTGGAGATCGACGAACCGGAAGCGGCGCCGCCGGGGCTGGTAGCCAGGCGCTCGCACTGCCCGCGTTGCAAGGCAACGATTGCCTGGTACGACAATATTCCGGTGGTGAGCTGGCTGGTGCTGGGGCGAAAGTGCCGAAGCTGCCGCGAGCCGATTTCTTTTCGTTACCCCTTGGTCGAGCTGGTCACAGCGGCTCTGTCGGCGGCCGTAATCATTCATTTTGGCGCCACGCCCGAGGGCGCGGCCGCGCTGGTGTTGACCTGGGCGCTGATCGCGGCCACGGGAATCGATTTCGACCACCAGCTGCTGCCCGACCAGATCACCCTGCCCCTGCTGTGGCTGGGCCTGGCGCTGAACCTGTGGCTGGGGCTGTTTGCCAGCGTCGAGGGTGCGCTGATCGGCGCCATTGCCGGCTACCTGGCGCTGTGGTCGGTGTTCCACCTGTTCAAGCTCGTCACCGGCAAGGAGGGCATGGGCTACGGCGACTTCAAGCTGCTCGCCGCGCTGGGCGCCTGGATGGGCTGGCAGGTGCTGCCGGTGGTGATTCTGCTGGCCTCTTTGGTGGGCGCGGTCTCGGGCATTGCCATCATGATCGCCACCCGCCGCGGCAAGGAAGTGCCAATCGCCTTCGGCCCGTATCTCGCCGCCGCCGGGTGGATTGCGCTGATCTGGGGGGAGCGGATGGTGGATTACTGGTTGTATCTGTGACCAGTTGGCGGGTTGGCCGTGCCTGGCTGAAACCTCGTCCGTCGCGGATGTAACCGCGACCTGCGCAGGCTGCCGACCCCCCCACGCATCGCGCAATGCCGTAGGTCGGCGTTACATCGCCGACGGACAACCCGGACGATCGCGACACACATGGCTCACGTGTGCGCGGAAACGACGAATGTCGTCCGTCGCGGATGTAACCGCGACCTACGCGGCGCCTATCCGGCGCCGTCCGGGCAACGACATGGGTAGGTCGGGGCTACGTCCCCGACGGACGACGTGGCGGGACTGGACACACGTCGCTGACCCCGGTACCGATCCGGAGCCTCGTCCGTCGCGGGTGTAACCGCAACCTACGCGGCGCCTATCCGGCGCCGTCCGGGCAGCGACATGAGTAGGTCGGCGTTACATCGCCGACGGTCGAGGTGGCAATCAGACGTTGAAGCGGAAGTGCATGACGTCGCCTTCATTGACGATGTAGTCCTTGCCTTCGAGCCGCAATTTGCCGGCGGCCTTGGCGCCGGCTTCACCCTTGCAGGCAATGAAATCGTCGTAGGCGGTGACCTCAGCGCGGATAAAGCCCTTTTCGAAGTCGGTGTGGATGCGTCCGGCTGCTTGCGGGGCGGTGGAGCCCTTGCGCACGGTCCAGGCACGCACTTCCTTCGGCCCGACGGTGAAGAAGGTAAGCAGATCCAGCAGTGCATAGCCGGCGCGGATGAGGCGGTGCAGGCCGGGTTCGTCTTCGCCCAGGTCGGCGAGGAACTCGGCCTGTTCTTCGTCGTCGAGCTCGGCCAGCTCGGCCTCCATGGCGGCGCACAGCACCACGACTTCGGCCTGTTCGCCGGCCGCGTAGTCACGCACGGCACGCACGTGGGCATTGTCGTGCGCGCCGCTGTCGTCAACGTTGGCTACGTAGAGCACCGGCTTGCGGGTGATGAACTGCCAGGTTCTGAGGGCGACGCGCTCTTCGTCGTCCATTTCGAGGGTGCGCAACGGCTGGCCCTCGCCCAGGTGGGCAACGACGCGCTCGAGCAACGCAGCCTGGCGGATGGCTTCCTTGTCGCCGGATTTGGCCTGGCGGCTGATCTTGTCGAGCGCGCGTTCGGCCACTTCCAGGTCGGCCAGGCACAGCTCGGTATCGATGGTTTCGATGTCGGAGACCGGGTCAACGCGGCCCGAGACGTGGGTGACGTCGTCATCTTCGAAGCAGCGCACGATGTGAGCGATGGCGTCGGTTTCGCGGATGTGGGCCAGGAACTTGTTGCCCAGACCTTCTCCACGCGAGGCCCCGGAGACCAGGCCGGCAATGTCGACAAATTGCATCATCGTCGGCAGCGTGCGCTCGGGCCGGGCCGCCGCCGCCAGTTCATCCAGGCGTGGATCGGGCACGGGCACCATGCCGACGTTGGGCTCGATGGTGCAGAACGGGTAGTTCTCGGCTTGAATGCCGGCCTTGGTCAGGCAGTTGAAAAGCGTCGACTTGCCCACGTTGGGCAGGCCGACGATGCCGCATTTGAAACCCATGGGTTGTTCTCGCTTCTCTCGGTTGGTTGGTTTGTTGATACGTTACGGCTTCGCCTTCACGCATGCTACGGGTGTTTTCCTCGATTGCCCGAGCTTGTTGGCTATGGTCTTCCCGGCCTCGGAGCCGGGATCCTCCTGGCTATGGTGCCGGCGCCAGAGAGGCTCCCGATCAAATCCGGTGCTGCAGGGTGCTTATGGCTTGGTGTGCAGCCTCTTCATCGCCTCGCCGGAATCACCTTCGAGCAGGTGCGGCAAAGCGTCCACGGCGCGTTGAACGGCGTCGAGGATGGCCTTTTCATCTTCGGCCCCGGCCCGGCTGAGCACCCACGGCGTCACCGCCTCCTTGAAGCCGGGGTGGCCGATGCCGATGCGCACGCGCCAGAAATTCTGGCTGCCCAGGTGGCTGAAGGTGCTTCTTAGCCCGTTGTGCCCGCCGTGTCCGCCGCCAAGCTTGAGCTTGACGGTACCCGGCGGCAGGTCGAGGTCGTCATATGCCACCACCACCTGCTCGGGTGCCACGTTGAAATAGTCGCTCGCCGCGCGTATGGCCTGCCCGGACTCGTTCATGAAGGTGGCGGGCCGAAGAAACACGCAGTCAGCGCCGGCAAACGGTGCCTTGGCGACTTCGCCGTGCAGCTTGCGGTTGGGTTTGAGGCCCGGCGATTCGCGCCGGTCAAGCTCATCGATAAACCAGAACCCGGCGTTATGCCGGGTTCGTTCGTACTTGCTGCCCGGATTACCCAGGCCGACGATCAGCCAGCGATCGGTCACTAGTGGTCCTTCAGCCCGATCATTGCGGATTCAGTTGGTCTGTCAGCCTTCCCGGCAAGACGCGGCTTGCAGGGAATGGCAATGGTCCTTTACCACAGCCTTTTGCTGGAGTCGCAATGCCGTCATGGATGCTGACAGGCCAACCCTTCGCACGCTCCTCTGGCGTCTCGCTGCAGCGCAGGCGGAGCCGCATGGCAGCTTTCGCGCAGCGAACAAAGCCTTGCGAGCGCAGCCGTCGACCGTGCTGCCGCGCTTGCCAAGGGTGGCGGCCATCGCCAGCGCACGGCGCCTTGCAGCGAAAGGCCATAGAAACGCTGAATTCGCAATCATCGGGCTGAGGGGCCACAGCTCAGTCCTGCTGGCCCTCTTCGCCTTCGTCTTCGCCTTCGGCGTCTTCGTCAGCGGCGGCTTCTTCGCCCACGGTTTCGACTTCAGCGCCTTCGTCAAGGGCGGCATCGGCTTCAGCAGCCATTTCGCCCGTGCCCTGGCTGGCGCGGATGTAGAGCGCGGTAACGATGGAGTAGTCGTGCTCCTCACCTTCATAGTGGAGCATCGGCAGTATCACGCCTTCAGGCAGCTCGATGTCGCTGAGCATGATGCTCTCGCCGGGCTCGAGCTTGGCCAGATCAACCTCCAGATACTCCGGCAGGTCGCCAGGCAGCGATTCGACTTCCACATCCATGACCTGATAGGAAATGACCACACCGGCCTCCTTTTCGGCCGGCGAAATTTCCTCGTTGATGAAGTGCAGTGGCACCTGCATGCGAATTTCCTGATCGTCAGAGATGCGCAGGAAATCGGCGTGGATCAGTACGGGCTTGAACGGATGACGCTGCAGATCACGAAGAACGACCTTTTGCCTTTTCTCGCCCACTCGCAGCTCGAGCACGGAGGAATGAAAGGCCTGCTCATCGGATTCATGCATCAGGTAGTTGTGGTCGATGGTGATGCTGACCGCGTCGCGATCACCGCCGTAAACCACGGCCGGCACCCGACCCGCGCGGCGCAGGCGGCGGCTCGCACCTTTCCCCACGTCCGTACGCATTTCTGCCGGAATCTTGTATTGTTTCGCCATGACGATTCGTCTCTTTCCAAGGGTTGAATGACCGACCGCCCGCGACCAGGCAGTCGGAACAAGCCCGCCATTATAGCGCCCTTCGAGCCCGCGCAAAAGCCCGCTGTCGCGTTGTGCGGGTTGTGGGGCCCGGTTACAGCCGCCACGCGTGACCAGGCACGCCACGTCGTCCGTCGGCGATGTAACGCCGACCCACGGCGTTGCCCGGTGCGTGGGCGGTTCGTCGGCGGCCTGCGTAGGTTGCGGTTACACCCGCAACGGACGAGGTACCGGAGCGCCCCGACGTCAGCCACGCGTGGCCAGGCACGCCGCGTTGTCCGTCGGCGATGTAACGCCGACCTACGTTGCCCGGTGCGTGGGCGGTTTGTCGGCGGCCTGCGTAGGTTGCGGTTACATCCGCGACGGACGAGGTACCGGAGCGCCCCGACGTCAGCCACGCGTGATCAGGCCCGCCACGTCGTCCGTCGGCGATGTAACGCCGACCTACGTTGCCCGGTGCGTGGGCGGTTCGTCGTCGGCCTGCGTAGGTTGCGGTTACATCCGCAACGGACGACTTTCACGGCTCCTCCCACTGCCCGCTTTCGGCCCAGCGCTCCAGCGCCGCCAGCCAGGGATCGATGTCGAGGCCCTCGGCGGCGAGCCATTCGTCGTTGAAGTAGGTGTCGGCGTAGCGGTTGCCGCCGTCGCACAGGAGCGTGACCACGCTGCCCTTCTCGCCGCGCTGGCGCATTTCGGAAAGCAGGCGCACCACGCCGATCAGGTTGGTTCCGGTCGAGCCGCCGCAGCGCCGGCCCAGCCAGTCTTCAAGGAAGCGGACGGCCGCCATGGAGGCGGCGTCGGGTATGCGCTCCATGCGGTCGACCAGCGACGGGATGAAACTCGGCTCGACTCTTGGGCGGCCGATGCCCTCGATACGCGAGGCCTTGTGGGTGGTCAGGCCGCAGTCGCGGGTTTCGTAGTAGTCGGCAAACACCGAGTTTTCCGGGTCGACCACGCACATTTGTGTGGGGCAGCCGGCAAAACAGCGGTAGCGCATGTAGCGGCCGATGGTGGCCGCGGTGCCGCCGGTACCTGCCGAGACTACAACCCAGCGTGGATAGGGCTGCGGCTCGAGCGCCATCTGAGCAAACAGGGACTCGGCGATGTTGTTGTTGCCGCGCCAGTCGGTGGCTCTTTCGGCATATGTGAACTGGTCCATGTAGTGCCCGCCCAGCTCGCGTGCCAGGCGTTCGGATTCGGCGTAGATTTCGCCCGGCTCGACCAGATGCGACTCACCGCCATAGAAGGCAATCTTGGCGATCTTCTTGCGCGAGGTGTCTTTGGGCATCACCGCGATGAAGCGCAGGCCGAGCAGGCGGGCAAAGTAAGCCTCTGACACCGCCGTGGAGCCGCTGCTGGCCTCGATGATGGGCGTGTCGGGCCCGATCCAGCCGTTGGACAGACCGTAGAGAAACAGCGAGCGCGCCAGGCGGTGCTTGAGGCTGCCGGTCGGGTGAATCGACTCGTCTTTCAGATAGATCTGCCAGCCCCGCCAGGCGACCGGCATGTCCGCGCGGATCAGGTGCGTGTCGGCGGAGCGGTTGAAGTCGGCATCAATGGCCCGGATCGCCTCGGCGACCCAGCGGCAGCGATTGGAGGTCATGCAAAGGGCCCGGTGATTGGTCTGCCGGCATGATACCGCGGGCGGGTCGCATCAAGGCGGGCATGAAACCTTCCTGCTAGAATTGCGGTCTTATCCTGCAGACTCATTCACCTGTCAACTCAAGGATCAACGCCGACAATGAGCGAGAACCTTCGTGCACATACCATCAGCCGCGGTCGCTCGACCGCGATGGACGACAATGCGCGCCGCGTGCTGCGCAACACCTGGAACCTGCTGTCACTGACGCTGCTGTTCAGTGCCGGCGTGGCCTGGCTTTCGATGGCCAATAACTGGCCGCACCCGGGGCTGGTGATCACGCTGGTGGGCTATTTCGGCCTGCTGTTCGCCACCCAGGCGCTGCGCAACTCGGCCTGGGGCATTCTGACCACTTTTGCGCTGACCGGCTTCATGGGCCTGACCATCGGCCCGATCATCAGCGCCTACACGACCATGTTCAGCAACGGCGACCAGCTGGTCATTGCCGCCATGGGCGCCACCGGCGTGGCCTTTGTCGGCCTGTCGGGCTTTGCGATGGTGACCAAGAAGGACTTCGGGTTCATCGGGCCGATGCTGTTTGCCGGCATTCTGGTGGCCTTCGTGGCCAGCCTGATTGCCGTGTTCTTCAATATGCCGGCGCTGAGCCTGGCCGTGAGCGGCATGTTTGCGCTCCTGATGTGCGGCCTGATTCTCTACCAGACCCAGCAGATCGTCAGAGGCGGCGAGACCAACTACATCATGGCGACGGTCACGCTGTTCGTGTCGCTCTACAACCTGTTTCTGAGCCTGCTGCAGCTGTTCGGCTTTTTCTTCGGCGAAGAGTAAGGCGCTGGAGACAGTCCCCACCCCTTCGAAACCCCGGCCGCCGTGCCGGGGTTTTTTATCGTGGACGCGCGCGCAACCCCGGCGCATATCTCATCGCCCACAGCATCGCATTCCCGGCCTCCGAGCCGGAATCTTCCTGCCGAGGGTGCGTGCGTTCAGAGAGGCCCCGGATCGAGTCCGGGGCTACCGGTTTTCTGGTTCGGGGGCTACCAGTTTTCTGGTTCGGGGCTGCGGGCGTGTCGTCACGGAATGTGTGAGCGGGCGTGCCGTCGCGGGGGGTGTGGGCGCCCGAGCCGGCGCTGATGCGTTGGGCTTCGCTGCACGCATCCTGCGAAGCCATTGCAACCTCCGGCACAAGCCAGGCTCACGCGTGGTGGTGTTGAACGCGACTTGGAAGAAGGCTGTCCAGCAGCAGCAGGATGACGCCGACGACGATGGCGGAGTCGGCGAGGTTGAAGGCGGGCCAGTGCCAGTCGGCGTAGTAGACGTCGATGAAGTCGACGACGTAGCCAAAGCGGATGCGGTCGATCAGGTTGCCGATGGCCCCACCGATGATCAAAGCCAGCGCCGCAGGCAGCAGGCGGGCGCGATGCGGCAGGCGCCATAGCCAGACCAGCAGCACACCAACGATCACGACGGCCACGCCGGACAAAAACCAGCGCTGCCAGCCGCTGCCGCCGGCCAGGAAAGAAAACGCCGCGCCGGTGTTGTGGGCCAGCGTCAGGTTTAGCCACGGCAACACCGCGTTCGGGCGATAGAGCTCGAGATGATGCATGGCGAGCTGCTTGGTGTATAGATCGAGCAGCACGATCAGCGCGGCCATGCCCAGCCACAGCCCGTAGCGAACGGGGCGCATCGGCAGCATCAGCCCCAATGCCGGGTTTCGCCCGGCCCCTCGACATTTTCCACGCAGCGTTCGCAGATTTCCGGATGATCCGGGTTGCTGCCCACCGAATCACGATGGTGCCAGCAGCGCACGCACTTGGCGTGCTCGGTTGGCTTGACCGCCAGCTTGAGGCTGTCGCCGTCGATGTCGGCGGTTTCCATCGGCTCGGCCACCGGCGCGAGGTGGACGTCCGACGAGATGAAGAAAAAGCGCAGTTCGTCGCCGATGGAGTCGAGCGCTTCGGCCAGCTTGCCGGAGGCTTCCAGCGTGATTTCGGCCGCCAGCGAAGCGCCGATGGTCTTGTCGCGCCGAAGCTGCTCGAGCCACGGGCCAACGACCTCGCGCACTTTGCGCAGGCGCTGGATGGTGTTGCGGTTGCGCTCGTCGCTGGTCGTCAGACCTTCGTACCAGGTGGCCAGCATCACCGAGTCGTCGCGCCCGCCGGGCATTTCCTTCCAGATTTCCTCGGCGGTAAAGCAGCACACCGGTGCCAGCCAGCGCACCAGGGCCTCGAGGATGTGGTGCATGGCCGTCTGCGCCGAGCGCCGCGCGGGGTGGTCGGCGGGCAGGGTGTAGAGGCGATCCTTGATGATGTCGAGATAGAAGGCGCCCATGTCGACCGAGCAGAAGTGATGCACGCCCTGGTAGATGTTGAGATAGCGGTAGTTGCGATAGGCGTCGGTGACCTCGTCCTGCAGCCGCGCGGCCATGTCGATAGCGTAGCGATCGAGCGGCAGCAGCTCGTCGAGTGCCCGGGCGTCGGTGGTCGGGTCAAAATCGTGCAGGTTGCCCAGCAAAAAGCGGGCAGTGTTGCGGATACGCCGGTAGGCGTCGGCCACGCGCTTGAGGATCTCGTCGGAGACGCTCATTTCCTGGCGGTAATCGGCCGCGGCCACCCACAGGCGCAGGATGTCGGCGCCGAGCGTTTTCATGACCTGCTGCGGGGCGACCACATTGCCCTGCGACTTCGACATCTTCCGGCCTTCGGCGTCGACGGTGAAGCCGTGGGTGAGCACCTGTTTGTATGGCGCGACACCGTGCATGGCCACCGAGGTCAAAAGCGAGGACTGGAACCAGCCGCGATGCTGATCGGAGCCTTCCAGGTAGATGTCGGCCGGGCGCGTGAGCTCGGCGCGCTTGTCGAGCACGCAGTGATGGGTCACGCCCGAGTCGAACCACACGTCGAGGATGTCGGGCACCGGCTCGTACTGCTCGCCGTCGACGCCCAGGCGCTCGGCAATGTCGTCGGCGTACCAGGCGTCGACGCCGTCTTTTTCAACGACCTCGGCGAACTTGCGCAGCAGCTCGGGGGTGTCGGGGTGCGGCTCCTGGCTGTCGCGGTCGATGAACAAGCCCAGAGGCACGCCCCAGGTGCGTTGGCGCGAGATGCACCAGTCCGGGCGGGTTTCGATCATGCCGCGGATGCGCGCCTGACCCCAGTCGGGCACCCAGCGCACCTGGTCGACTTCACGCAGGGCCTGTTCACGCAGGCCGGCCTGGTCCATGGCAATGAACCACTGCGGTGTGGTGCGGAAAGCCGTCGGCGTCTTGTGGCGCCAGCAGTGCGGGTAGCTGTGGTCGAAATCCTCGGCCGAGAGCAGCGTGCCGTTGCTGCGCATGTGTTCGACCAGCACGGCGTTGGCCTTCCACACGTGCTGGCCGCCAACCACCGGAGTTTCGTCGACGAACACGCCGCGTCCGTCGATGGGATTGACCACAGGCAGGCCGTATTCCTGGCCGACCTCGAAGTCTTCCTGACCGTGGCCGGGGGCGGTGTGAACCGCGCCGGTACCGGTTTCGGTAGTGACGTGCTCGCCGAGGATGGCCGGCACCTCGTAGTCGTTGAAGGGGTGGCGCAGGCGCAGATGCTCGAGCTGGTCGCCGCGAATGGTGCCCAGCACCTCGACCTTGTCCAGGCCGATGCGCTCGCACACCGCCTCGCGCAGCTCGCTGGCGACCACCAGATCGCGTTTGACGCCGTCGCGCATGCCGCGCACCAGGTCGTAGTCGAGCTCGGCGTTCAGACAGACCGCCTGGTTGGCGGGAATGGTCCAGGGCGTGGTCGTCCAGATGGCGATACCGGCATCGTCGGCCAGGCCGGTGACACCGAACAGGCTGGCGAGCTTTTCCGGATCAACCGCAGGAAACAGCACGTCGATGGCAATCGAGGTCTTGTCCTGGTATTCGATCTCGGCCTCGGCCAGGGCCGAGCCGCAGTCGAAGCACCAGTGCACCGGCTTGACGCCGCGCTTGAGATGGCCGCGCTCGACGATCTTCGCCAGCGCGCGCAGCATGTCGGCTTCGTAGCTGAAGTCGCGGCTGGCGTAGGGGTTGGCCCAGTCACCCAGCCCACCCAGGCGCTTGAAGTCCTCGCGCTGGTTGGCGATCTGCTTATCGGCATATTCGCGGCACTTCTGGCGAAAGGTGGCAGCATCGACCTTCTGACCGACCTTGCCGACCTTCTTTTCGACCTGCACCTCGATCGGCAGGCCGTGGCAGTCCCAGCCCGGCACGTAGGGCGCGCGGTAGCCGGCAAGCAGCGCCGAGCGCACCACGAAATCCTTGAGAATCTTGTTGACCGCATGCCCGATGTGAATGTCGCCGTTGGCATACGGCGGGCCGTCGTGCAGCACGAAGGTCTCACGGTCTGCGGTGGCCTCCTGCAGACGCGCGTAGAGCTCGTCGGCATACCACTGCTCGAGCATGCCGGGCTCGCGCTGGGCAAGCGAAGCCTTCATCGGAAAGGCGGTCTTGGGGAGGTTGATGGTTTTTTTGTAGTCCACGGGCGTTTTCAAGGGCTCTGGGTTCAGTTTCAGGAAATTTTCGATTACCAAATTCCAATTTACCAACAAACCTCAATGCTCAACTCCCAATGATCGAAACCCCTCAGCTTGGCCGGGGTTGTCTTGATCATTGGAAGCTCGGTCATCAGGTCCTTGTTTGAAAATTGGCGTTTGGTGCTTGTTCATTCATGCAGCAGCACTTCTCGCGCTTTGTCAGCATCCTTCTCCATCTGCTTGGTCAGCGCCTCGAGGTCGTCAAAATGCTCTTCGGTGCGAATGAACTCGACGAACTCGACTTCAAGGTGCTTGCCGTACAGATCGCCATCGTAATCGAACAGGTGCACTTCGAGCACCCAGTCAGTGCCGCCGAGCACCGGGCGGCGGCCCAGGCTGGCGACACCGGGATGCGCAACCAGGCCGGCGCCCGAAACGCGGGCGGCCAGGATGCCCGATAGCGCCGGCGGGTTCGGCGGCCGGATATTGACCGTTGGGAACCCCAGGCTACGGCCCAGACGGCGGCCGCGCAGCACCCGGCCGGATATGCGACAGGGCCGGCCCAGCAGGCGCTCGGCTTCGCCGAGCTTGCCCTCGAACAACGCGGTGCGGATGCGCGTCGATGAAATACGCTCTTGGCCGTCGACAACCGCCTCGACCTGTTCGACCTCGAAGCCGTAGCGCCGACCCAGCTTTCTGAGCATGGCAACGTCACCGGCCGCCCGCGAGCCAAAATTGAAGTCCGCGCCGACAACGACACGTTCGGCACGCGCACCGCGCACCAGCACATCGCGCACGAAACGCTCCGGGCTCTGACGGGCAAAGCCCGCGTTGAAGCGCAGCATGAACATCAGATCCAGCCCGTAATCGCGCGTGAGACGAATCTTGTCGCGCACGTTGAGCAGGCGCGGCTGCGGCGAGTCCGGCTTGAAGAAGGTGGCCGGCAGCGGCTCGAAACACATCAGCGCCGGCGTCAGTTTGCCGGCGCCGCTGCGGGCAGCCTCGATCAGCGCCTGATGGCCGCGGTGGAGACCGTCGAAATTGCCCACGGCCACCGAGGTGGCGGGCCATCTGTCGCGGTCGGGATTGAAGTGTCTGACGAGTCGCATGGCAAGCCATGGATTGTACCCGTTTTGAGCCTGTCGCTCTGCAAGTGCCGCAGCGTGTCCGGCCGGCGGTGCGCAGGCGATCAGCTCGGGGTGCTTTTGCCATGAGCCGGGCGGGCAAGGTGGCGCGGGCGCAGGCCGGTGGCGATAAGCACCAGTGCATAGGCTGCCGCGCCCGCGCCAATCACCAGCGCGATCATGCCGGCGCGCCACGCCGTTGTGGCCGCAAGCCAGCGCCCGACGTCGGGCTGGAGGGCCAGCAGCACCGCCGCCATGACCAGGCAGCCGGCAACCGCCTGCCCTACCCGGCGCCATGGCAGCCGCGGCGTGAGCGACTGGTGGCGCAGACCACGCCACAGCAGCGTGGCGTTGATCCAGCCCGACGCGCTGGAAGCCAGCGCCAGCCCGGCGTGCGCCCCGGGATGATTGGCCAGCATGACCCAGAAGCCGCCCGCATCGCTGCCACCGGCCAGCCACCAGGCAATCGCGATCACGAACAACACGTTCAGCCCCATGTTGGCGATCAGGGCGATGACGGCGATCTTGACCGGCGTTCTGGTGTCCTGACGCGAAAAGTAGGCCGGCGCCAGAACCTTGACGCCGATGAAGGCCGGCAGGCCCAGGCTGTAGGCCAGCAGCGCGCGCGCCGCCATCAACGCGTCCTGATCGGTGAAGGCGCCGTGGTGAAAGAGCGTGATGATCAGGGGCTCGGCCACCATCGCCAGGCCCACCGCCGCCGGCAGCGCGATGATCAGCCCCAGAGTGACGGCCCAGTCGAGCACGGCGCGATATTCCGCGCGCCCGTTGCGCGCGTGCAGCGACGAGAGCGTGGGCAGGATCACCACCGACAGCGCCACGCCGAACATGCCCAGCGGAAACTCCATCAGCCGATCGCCGTAGTACAGCCAGGCCAGCGAGCCCGAGGCCAGCAGCGAGGCGAAGAACACGTCGAACAGCAGGCTGACCTGCGCCACGGAAGAGCCGAACAGGGTCGGCACCATCAGCTTCATGATGCGCCTGACTCCCGGATGGCGAAAGTCGGGCCTTGGCAGCGGCAGCACATCGTGACGGGCCAGCAGCGGAAGCTGCACGGCCAGCTGGAGTACGCCGGCGGCGAGCACGCCCCAGGCGAGCGCCTTGATGGGCTGCTCGAACAGCGGGCTGAAGGCCACCGCCGCGGTAATCAGCGCCACATTGAGCAGCGCCGGCGTGAGCGCCGGCAGCGCAAAACGACCCAGGGTGTTGAGAATGCCGCCGGCCAGCGCCGTGAGCGCGATGAACAGCAGATAGGGGAAGGTCACCCGCAGCAGGTCGGTGGCCAACCGGAACTTTTCGGGGTCGTCGAGAAAGCCGGGCGCGAACAGCGTGACCACCCCGCCGGCCGCGAACACGCCCAGCGCGGTGACTACCAGCAGTACCGCCATCAGGCTGCCGGCCGTGGCGTCGATCAGCGACTTGAGGCGGGCGTGGTCGTGTTTTTCGCGGTATTCGTTGAGCACCGGCACGAAGGCCAGCGAAAACGAGCCCTCGGCAAACAGCCGGCGCAGGAAGTTGGGAATCTTGAAGGCAAAGACGAAAGCGTCCATCGCCGGCCCGGCCCCGAACCAGCGCGCGAACACGACGTCACGGGCAAAGCCCAGAATCCGCGAGATCAGCGTCATCGAGCTGAACGAGAAGATGCTCTTGAGAAGGCTCATCGCGCTCAGTCACCCACTGCTGCCAGCGCGTCGCATGGCCCGACGCGGCAGCCTGCATATGCATCGCACATGGCTTCTTGACTCCTGACCCCATTCATCCGATAATTGCCTGCTTGTTTTCCAATGACCGATTTTTTCAGGAGACTCCAACGTGGCCAATAGCGTATCTGCCCGCAAGCGCGCCCGCCAGGCCGAGAAGCATCGCCAGCTCAATGCCTCGCAGAAATCGCACGTGCGCACCCAGATCAAGAAGGTGCTGCGCGCCATCGAGTCGGGCGACAAGGCCGCGGCCGAGCAGGCCTACAAGGCCGCCGTGCCGGCCATCGACCGCTCCGTTTCGAAAGGCGTCATGCACGCCAACAAGGCCGCCCGCCACAAGTCGCGGCTCAATCAGCACGTTCGCGACATGGCCTGAGCCTTTCGGGCACAAGCCGAACACGAAAAAGCCGCGCCTGACAGCGCGGCTTTTTCTTTGCCTGCACTTGCTTTTTTCCCCGCAATTGCTCTTTGCCCACACTGGGGTGATCACTTGAAGGGATTGGCCAGATCCAGCCCGCACCCCTCGAAATCCCGTATATTGCGGGTTGCCAACTCAAGGTTTCGGCTCAGCGCAATTGACGCAATCTGGCCGTCCGCCGTGCTCATTGGCCGACCGCTCGCTCTCCGATGGGCCATTATTTCGCCGTAAATCGTTGCCGCAGAATAGTCGAACTTCAGCACTCACCCGGTGAATACAGCCTTTACGAATCTCTCGAATCGGTATCTCAGCATCCGACCACGAGCGCCCTTCGGCAAGGCACAAATCCCATACTCGATCTCGGCTATCGTGATGGTGCTCAGCCACAGTCGTGTGGATTCCGACTCATTGAGCCAAGCGACCACACCGACATTCGGTCGGGGCTTCATGAGCTCTGACAGGACGTTGGTGTCGAGCAGAATCACGAATCCAGATCGATCGGCTCATGGGGAGCGCGATCGGGCAACTCGATCGTCGCGCCGTGCGACTCGCCAAAGAACTCGAGCGCCAGATCGCCCAGACGCCGGGGCGGAGCCACGGCATGGCGAATGATCCGCCGAACCTCCTCCTCCATCGAAACACCATTGCGAGCTGCTCGCATCCGGAGCAGCTCCAGTGTTTCCCGATCCAATCGTCTGACGCTCAAGCTGCCCATTTGGGCACCATCCATTCATCACCACTGATAGCACATGATATCACTCCGGACTCGCGTCACCCGGCTATCACCACCCCTGTATACCCGGCAGGTCTTCCGGGAAGCTGAGACGATAGCCGACGGTGAGCTTCAATTCCTCTCCGCCCGCCAGTTCGCGGTCCCAGGCGAGTACGCCGGGGCGGTCGTCGACCTTGCGGCGGTCGGGTTGTGTGCTCGAGTCGGTAAGGGAAACTTCGATGCGATCGTCGCGCGAGACCGGCATGGCGTCGAAGACGGTCAGCTCGATCGGGCGTGAATGGCCGTTGCTCACTGAAATCTCGTGTGCGCGGGTGAGCACGGTCGACTTGCGCAGCATGCCCTCGGTTGAACGATCGTCGCGTACCAGTTCGTATTCGACCGTGATGCGGTCGTCGACGCCGAAGCTCGAGGCCAGCTCTCCGCCGGGCGCCACGCCCTCGAAGCGTGTCTGACCGACCAGGGTGTCGTCCTGGTAGAGCGTGACCGAGCCGGGCGGCAGCGCGAGCTCGCCTTCCCAGTCACCTTCGGCGTAGAGCCAGGCGGTGGGCTGGTAGCGCGGCACCGTGCGCGCGCTCAGGGCCACGTCAACGGCGTGCTCGTCCAGGCGGAAGCGATGCGGCTGGTTGTCGGAGGTCACGCTGGCGCGGCCGGGCACGCGATAGGCCTGGGTGTATTCGTTGCCGACCAGCGCGGCGGTATCCCAGCCGGCCGCGGACTTTGCCGGCGCGGCTTCTGCTGCCACCATCGCGCTGCGCTGCAGGGTATCGCCGGCAAACCCCGCTGAATCACGGGCCTGCTCTTCGAGCGGCTGTTCCACATCGACCCACCACGGCGAGACCTCGGGCAGGCGCCCGCCGGCCGACGGGCGCGACAGCGACAGCCGAAGCTCGGCGTCGGACCAGTCTTCGCCGGTGCGCTGGCGCACCTCGGCAAGCTGGATGAGCTGCAGCTTGTGGCCTTCAGTGTCCAGGCGCCACTCGTAAACCGGCCGCCAATAGGCACCGCCGACGGTGTACTCGACGGTGAATTCGGCCGTGCCGGATGCAGTAGCCTCCCAGGCCAGGCTGAGTGCGAGGGTATCGCGCTGGCGCTGGCCGAGATCGGCGAGCTCCTGTTCCAGACGCTTGATTTGTGCATTCAGATCACGCCGCTGGTGCTGCAGCTTGCGGCGCGCCGAAAACACGGCCTCGGCGCCGCTGCCCACCGTCTCCAGCGCCTTGCTCCAGCCGTCGAGCGAGAGCTTGCCGTCGCCCTGCCCCGCCCCGTTGGCCAGCGAGCGCAGCAGGCTGAGCTGCATTTCGCGCGCCTGGATGTCGTCGTCGACCGCGTGCATTTCCTCGCGCAGCTTCTCGAGGCGCTGCTCGAGCTCGCGGGCGCGCTCGCTGACGCGCTCGCTGCCGCGCACCGTCTCGAGCTGGTAGGCACCCAGGCGCAGGCCTTCCGGCCCCGTGGCGGATATTCGCAGGCTGTCGCGCGACAGGCCGGTGGGCAGGTCGGAGCGGGTCAGCTCGCCGCTGCCGGCCCTGACCTCGACTTCGAAGACACGCGTGACCGTCGCGCGGTCGGGAAAGACGGTGACCGATTCGACCGCGGCGCCCGCCGGGAAGAGCCAGAAAAGGGTGAGAACTGCCGTTGGAATCCTTAGCATTACGCTTCTCCGGTTGATTAAGACGCTGCAGGCGGAAAGACCGCGGCCGAGCGGAGCGAGCCCAGCGGCGCCAACAGGATTGTGGGCTCAGTCGGCCGGGTTTTCTGCAGCAGCCTGCCAGGTGGTCCCGCCGCCTTGCTCAAGGTAGTTCATCACGTCGCCGGTCAGTTTGTCCAGCCCCTTGTGAGCCACCGCCGAGATCGCATACCAGGGTGCGCGCCAATCGAGCTGCTCGATGATCTCAGCAGCGGCATCGCGTGCCAGCTCGTCGTCGAGCTGATCGATCTTGGTCAATACCAGCCAGCGCTCGCGCCCGGCCAGGTGTTGATTGAACTGCTCGAGCTCGCGTTCGAGCGCGCGTACCTGATCGGCGGGGTTACTGCCATCGGCCGGGGCAATCTCGACCAGATGCAGCAACAGGCCGGTGCGCTGCAGATGCTTCAGGAATTGAATCCCCAGGCCAGCGCCTTCGGCGGCACCTTCGATCAGGCCGGGGATGTCGGCGATGACAAACGAGCGCCCCGCTTCGAGGCGGACCACGCCCAGATTGGGGTGCAGCGTGGTGAAGGGATAGTCGGCTACCCTGGGCCGAGCCGCGGACACCGCGCTGACCAGCGTTGACTTGCCGGCATTGGGAAAACCGAGCAGACCGACGTCGGCGAGCACCTTGAGCTCCAGATGCAGCTCGCGCGTTTCGCCCGGCGTGCCGGGCGTCGACTGCCGCGGCGCGCGATTGGTGGAAGACTTGAAGTTGATGTTGCCGCGACCGCCGCTGCCGCCGCGTGCAACGAGCATGCGCTGACCGTGCTCAAGTATCTCGCCGATCAGCTCGCCGGTCTCGGTAGCGGTGACAATGGTGCCCAGCGGCACGTGCACAACGATGTCGTCAGCCGACTTGCCGGTACGCTGGCGACCGGCGCCGGGTCGGCCGTTGTCTGCCTTGAACTGGCGGGCGTGACGGAAGTCGGCCAGAGTGTTGAGCCCGGAATCGCCGGCCAGCCAGACCTGGCCACCATCGCCGCCATCGCCGCCGTCGGGCCCGCCTCTGGGAATGAATTTCTCGCGCCGAAAACTGACACAACCATTGCCGCCGTTACCGGCGGCGACGCGAATCGTAGCTTCATCAACAAATTTCATGACTGCATTTTACCCGCTTGGTGCCGGCTTGCCGGGAATAGCCGCGGGGAGAATGAAACCTTTACGACGCAAAGACGCGGAGTAAGAGAAAACAATGGAACCACGGAAAGCATCAAACCAGAATCATCAGCCCGGCACGCATTCCTCCGCCTCGCCTTGTTTCACTTTCCGTGTCTTCCATGCTTTCCGTGGTGACCAGGTTTTGTCTCTTGAGCTGTTTCGCGTCTTTGCGTTCCAGGAATTTTGAATAGCGCCCCCGAATACGAAAAAGCCCCGCTCGAAGGCGGGGCTTTTTCGGCATCCGGCTGGGGCAGAATGCAGGTATTGTCGTTGCCTGTGGCGCCTACTCGATCGGTTCGATCGAGACGTGCCGGCGCACGGGCTTGCCGCGGCGTTCGAACTTGACCTTGCCGTCGGTCAGGGCGAACAGGGTGTGGTCGCGGCCCACGCCGACGTTGGCGCCGGCATGAAAAGCGGTACCGCGCTGGCGGACCAGAATGTTGCCGGCCAGAACGGCTTCGCCGCCGTAGCGCTTGACGCCCAGATATTGCGGATTTGAATCGCGGCCGTTGCGTGTCGAGCCGCCTGCCTTTTTATGAGCCATTGCTTAGCCCTCGATTCCTGTGATCTTGATTTCGGTGTAGTGCTGACGGTGACCCATCTGCTTCATGTGATGCTTGCGGCGCTTGAACTTGATGATGCGAACCTTGTCGCCGCGGCCGTGGTTCACCACCTCGGCGGTGACCTTGCCGCCCTCGACAGTGGGGCTGCCGATGCGCACATCGTCGCCTTCGCCAACCATCAGAACCTGGTCGATCTCGACGCTGGCGCCCTGCTCGGCGTCCAGTTTTTCGACGCGCAGCACGTCGCCTTCAGTGGCCCGGTACTGCTTGCCGCCGGTTGAAAATACCGCGTACATGGATGAATCTCCGCAAAAGCTCGCCAGTAAAGAGCGGGAATTCTACCCAACGACGCCGTGCGAGTCAATGCCGGCGGGCGATGACCGCCCGCCGGCTGGTGGCGCTTCTACAGCTACAGATCTGCCGGGCGGCCTGCGTCGGGCAGACTGTAGTCGCACACGCCCTGCGGATGGATCTGCTCGAGGCGGGCGATCTGGTCAGAATCAAACTGCCGCTCGCCGTAGGTGCCGTCGTTGAGCGCCCGGCTGACGGGCTTTAGCTGGCATTTGAATACCGCGCCGGTGATCGGGGCGCCGGCCTCGATGCGCGAGGTCGTGTAGGTCGGAAACGCCTGCGCGCAGGCGCCCCTGGCGCCGCTGTCGAGGATGCCATTCCAGACATCTTCCCCGGCGGCGATCACCTCACCGTCGTAGCGGAAGCAGGCGTCGACGGCCTCTTCGGGGCGATTGTCGACAACGGAGCTGCCCGGGTTGGCGCGGATGTTGGCCATCCAGGCATCCATCACTTCCAGCGCGGTGCGCTCGAGATCGAACTGCCCGATCTGATAGGGCGGCTCGTCGCCGATGCCGGCAAACCAGATGACCTGGTGGTTGGCGTTGCCCATGTGGTTGATGATGCGCTGGCGGGTGGCGAAGCTCTGGTTGGAGTTGTGCATGTCCAGCACCGGCTCGAGCCAGTCGCGGATGTCGAGCACGGGAATGTCGATCTGGCCATGGAAGACCTCGCCGGACTCATACAGCGCCGCAATCGCCTCCCGGTCACCGCTGTGGCGCGGCGCTGGCGCGCTGCCGTCGCCGAGCATGATGTTGCGGCGGCTCCAGGGGTCGAAGTTTTCCGGGGTGGCATCACCGAGGAAGGGAAAGCCCTCCTGCACCATGTCTTCGGCGGGCTTCCAGCCGCCGATGCGAGCATTGAGGTGCAGGAACTGCTCGGCGTCGATGTCACCCGCGACGAAGGCGCGCAGGCCGTACTGCACGCCGACGTTATCGACGGCGCGGCGGGCGTAGCCATTCTCGTCGACGCCGTAGATGTTGCGCAGGTCGTCCATGTGCGTCCATTCGATGTCCATGATGGCCGACAGCGGCTCGTAGTGCTCAGCGTTGTCGACGGCGCCGTAATGCGGGTTCAGAGCCAGCGGCGAGAGCCCGCGCCAGGCCGGCACGCATTCGGTCATGCCGGGCGCGGCGCTGAAGCCCATGGCCAGCTGGGCCTCCTCGAACGGGTTGCCCATCCAGTCAACGGCGTTGAAGCCGACCAGCAGACTGCGATTCTTCGTGGTTTGCCAGAAGGGGTTGTCGCCATCGGTGGCGTCCATGTAGTGCTCGAGCAGCTCGCAGTCACCGACGTGGATGGTCTGAGTGACCATGTCGGGGTAGGAACGCTCGGGGATGGCCGCATCGATCAGGTCGGGGTGATTCTGGCCGTAGACATACTGCTGGATGGCGCCGCCGGAGGCGCCCAGGCCGACGGTATAGGTCGGCACGCCGTAGCGCTTGATGAAGCCTTCCTTGGTCATCAGCGCGGTTTCACCGCCGACCTGCAAATTGTAGTGCTCGCCGGTGCGCGTGCCGGTCGAGTAGGCAATGGCGTGGCCTAGGCCGAGCACCTTGGCCTTCATGGCGCGACTGGATGACCAGCGGCCCTGAGTGTGCCCGATGCCGACGCCGCCCTGGAAGTGATAGAGCAGGCGCCCGTTCCAGCGGCTGGTGTCGTGGTCGGCCGCGCCGGTGCCGATGAGATCCGGGTCGGCCAGCATCGCGTAGCTGTAGATGAAGCGGTTGATGGTGCCGCGTTCGACGCGAATGACGAAATCCACTTCTTCGCCGTCAATGGTCACAGTGGTGGCCAGGTCGTCGGGACGACTGCCGTCAGCCGGCCAGTCCGCCCACTTGTCACCGGTGGTGCGGTAGTGCCAGGTGATGAACGAATCGATGGAGCAGTTGCGGCTGTAGCCTATGACCGATCCGTCATCGCCGTAAACGCGGAATCCGGGCGGACTGCCGCTGTCGACCTTCGGCTGGATGCCGAACTGGTCAGCCACGGAGCATACGAAGGGGTGCTGCTGCGGACCGGACAACAGCGGGCCGGTGATCGGGTGGTTGACCAGCTCGATCTGACCTCCAGGCTGCAGGAAAAAGCCGCCTTCGTGAAAACGAAAATGCCAGGCCTGCAGGGTATTGCTGCCCTCGGCAAGCCCCTCGATCCGGTATTCCAGGCGCCCGTCCTGACGAAATGCCGTGGACGCAACCAGCTGACCGTTGGCCATGAACAGGCTGCTGAGGTGGCCGGCGGGCCTTTCGAGCGCGATGCGCACATCGCCACCGGTCACCTGATCGGGCGGGCTGGAGAGAATCTTGATTTCACCACCCTGCCCGCCGGCAAGCTGGACAGGAACCGGGGGCAACGCCCAGGCGACGCTGCAGGCAATCAGCGCTGCCGTCAGGACAAGGCCTTTGACGAGTCGTTGCCGGGATCGCCGGCACAGGATTGAATGCATGTTTCCTCCCTCATGACAGACGCAGGAGCCGCTCTCTGACGCGCCTGCCGGGCGCATGCTTTCGCGGATCGCTGGTAAGGCTGTGCAAGCTGGCCGGAACAACCGGCTCTGCCCCTTTCTGCCGGAATCATATTGGCATCGAAGGGGACTTTGCCTCAATCACGGTCGGCGCGCTATATTAGCGGGCTTGTCCCGCATTTACGTGTTCTGCAATGAAATCGATCAGCGTCCGCGGCGCGCGTACTCACAACCTGGCCAATGTCGATGTCGAGCTGCCTCGTGACCAGTTGATCGTGTTCACGGGTCTGTCAGGCTCGGGCAAGTCGTCGCTGGCCTTCGACACCATCTATGCCGAGGGC
>NZ_JBJNIP010000077.1:0-2642 GCF_056324165.1 Wenzhouxiangella sp. YN9 | reverse complement strand
GCTGATCGTTGCCGCGCTGACCGACGACCAGCTCGCCGAACTGGCCGAACTGGGCAAGGAGCTGGGCCTGGCGGTACTGGTGGAGGTGCACGACGAGGAAGAAATGGAGCGGGCGCTGAAAGTGCCCGGGGATCTGGTGGGGATCAACAATCGGGATTTGCATCGTTTCGTGACTGACCTGGACACCACACTACGGCTGGCGCCGATGGTGCCGAAGGATCGGCTGGTGATTTCGGAGAGCGGGATTCATTCCCGCGAGGATGTCGAAAAACTCCGAATAGGAGGGATTGGGGCGTTTCTGATTGGGGAATCCTTGATGCGCCAGACCGATCCCGGAGAGGCGCTGGGTCGGCTAATCGCTGGATAGCTCGGCTACGAACACAGTTCGCCTTGGAGTGATGGCATGGCAGAAGAGGGGCACCGAATTCTGATCATTGCCGACCCGAATGGCGCTGGAAAAACGACGTTTGCCCGTGAATACTTGCTGCAAGAGGCGAATTGTCCGGTTTTCATCAACGCCGATTTGATCGCCGCGGGCTTGTCGCCATTCAGGCCCGGCAGCCTTCCAGGCCGGCCGCCTGATGCTTTCCGAAATTGCTCGCTATGCTGCTGCTGGGATCAGTTTCGGTTTTGAAACGACCCTGGCCGGTCGCGGCTATGCTCGGATGATTCCACGCTGGCGAAACGATGGCTACCGAGTGGAGCTGATCTTCCTGCAACTCGATCGCCCGGAAACTGCGATTGCAAGGGTTGCCGAGCGTGTTCGGCAAGGCGGCCATGATGTTCCGGAAGCCGTTATCCGGCGACGTTTTCAGGCGGGGAAAAAGAACTTCGATCTGCTCTATTGAGATTTGGTGGATGATTGGATCGTGTATGATAATTCCGGTGAGCGCCCTCGCTTGATTGACTCGAGTGCACGGCATGAATGACGAAGCAATTAAATCAAACTCAGCTCAAGGTCCGGACCTCCGTGGGGTAGAAGCCGCGTTGCTTCGCGCTGTGCACAACGAGCGCGCGAGCGGGCGCGGGCGACTGGAACGCGCCTCGTACTGAGCAGGAATGGTGTGCTTGAGTTCGTCCCTCCTGAGCAGTTGGCCGAAAACCCGCCGGTAGTGGCTGAGCGGACTGGCCATTACAGTCATCACGAATGAACGGCATTTGCCTCGATCCTGAAAGCCGACGCTTTCTTCCTACCTGCTGACAAGCCATTGACTGACTGACGCCGCTCCTGCTGTGAGCGATCCTGCCATTTTGCTTGATGCAAGTGGTGGGGGCAAACAGTGTGGGAATTGGCAGTGTCGGCTATCAGCGCCACCGCCCCGAGCACACGCTGCTCTACCAGATCGTCGAGCGCCATTATTCGGCCTTTGTCGAGCACCTGGCCGATGCCGGAAAGCAACTCCCCGGCCATGTGCGGCAGGCCTTCGATGGCTACCTGCAATGCGGGCGGCTGGAGCACGGATTCCTGCGCCTGCGCTGCGACTCCTGTCGCGCCGAGCATCTGCTGGCGTTCAGCTGCAAGCGGCGCGGATTCTGCCCCAGTTGCGGTGCGCGGCGCATGGCCGATGGCGCGGCCTGGCTGGTCGACCAAATCTTGCCTGAGCGGCCGATTCGTCAGTGGGTACTGAGCCTTCCCTTTCCCATGCGGTTTCTCCTGGCCACGCACCCCGCACTTATTGGCCGCGTGCTCGGCATCGTCTATCGGGTCATTGCCGGCCACCTGATCCGCCAGGCCGGCTTTACGCAGCAGTCGGCGCGCACGGGTGCTGTCACGTTGATTCAGAGATTCGGCTCAGCACTGAATCTCAACATCCACTTTCACATGCTGTTTGTTGATGGGGCCTACCTGGTGACCCCGCCTCACGACAACCGACCCCGATTCCAGTGGGTGCGCGAACCGACGTCGGCCCAAATGACGCAACTGGTCCACACCATCGCCCGCCGGGTGGGGCGGCTCCTGGAGCGTGAAGGGTTACTGGAGCGCGATACCGAGCAGCTCGAGTTTAGCGATGTGCGGGACGAAGAGGACCCGATGCCTGATTTGGTGGGCCACTCCATCACCTACCGTATTGCCGTGGGCCCGCATCGCGGACGCAAAGTATTCAAGCTCCAGACCCTGCCGACTTGCGATGAGGAGGATTGGGCAACTGGCGGCCCCGGAAACGTGGCTGGCTTCTCTCTACACGCCGGTGTCGCGGTCAAAGCCTGCCAGCGCGACAAGCTCGAGCGGCTGTGCCGATACATCTGCCGTCCTGCCGTTTCAGAAAAGCGCCTGTTCCTGACCGCACGCGGCGACATCGGCTACACGCTGAAAACCCCGTACCGTGACGGGACGACCCACGTGATCTTCGAGCCGCTGGATTTCATCGCCCGGCTGGCGGCGCTCGTGCCGCCGCCGCGCCTGAACCTGACCCGCTTTCACGGGGTACTTGCACCGAACAGTCCTTACCGGGCTCGTATCACGCCGGCCCGCCGAGGGCGAGGCGGCAAGCCGAAGAGGCCGGGACCGTCGGAAGATCGCACACCGGTCGAGCAACGCTCGGCGGTGCGCTGGGCGAAGCGCCTCAAGCGGGTCTTTCAGATTGATGTGGAGACCTGCCCGAGTTGCGGGGGCACGGTCCAGATCATCGCCTGTATCGAAG
>NZ_JBJNIP010000076.1:0-211 GCF_056324165.1 Wenzhouxiangella sp. YN9 | reverse complement strand
TGTCAACCCAAAGTAGAAATGTCCCCTTTTCTCCAAAGTAGAAATGCCCCCTTCGTTTTCATGTGATGCAGTCGGGGTAGGCTCGCTTCCAGGGGTGGTCGGGTGGTGGTTTGTAGGCAGGCTTTGCGGCTTGCTGCTGTCTGATCTGGTCAACCCGGTTGCTGACGGACTTCTCGTCTTCGATTGGAATGGGCGGCTCGCCTTCGGCTAG
>NZ_JBJNIP010000075.1:0-417 GCF_056324165.1 Wenzhouxiangella sp. YN9 | reverse complement strand
CTTCGATCCGGCCCCGCATCGCGCTCTTGAGTTAGATCCTGCAACTCCGGTGGCGAAGTGTTTTTGTGGTAGCGGTATCCAGACCGCGCTTGGGCCTTCGATCCGGCTCCGCATCGCGATCTGGAGATCGCTCCTGCAACTCCGGTGGCGAAGTGTTTTTGTGGGAGCGGTCTCCAGACCGCGATTGGGCTTCCTTCCCGCGCCCCATCGCCATCTGGAGGATGCTCCTGCCAAGACGGTGGCGAAAGGGGTTTGTGGGGGGGGTCTCCCGACCGCGATTGGGCTTCGTTCCGGCGCCGCATCGCGATCTGGAGCTAGCTACTGCAACACCCGTGGCGAAATTCTGATGTGGGACGGGTGGCAAGGCCTCGAGTGGGGGATAGCTACAGCCACGCAATCCCAAGATGATATTCAACC
>NZ_JBJNIP010000074.1:0-358 GCF_056324165.1 Wenzhouxiangella sp. YN9 | reverse complement strand
AAAATTGTAACTGACTGGTTCAGACCATAATTCCCCAAGGTTTCTGCCTCTGACCGAAAACTCATAATGCCCTGCCGGTAACTGGTGGAATGTGAGGCTGCCCTGTTGTGCTATGTTTTCCCATTCGCCATCAGCATGAATGCGGTATTGGTATTGGTGTTTTTCGGGGTTTTTGAAAGACAACAATTGGTAATCGAATGCCAAGCTGCCGTAATTGTAATCAAGTGCATCACCTATGGCGCTTGGTTGACCATTGAGGCTGGTTTGTTGCAGTATCATTTTAGGCTTTGATTGCATGCCTAAATTGGCGCCCACCTGATCATCGAGTTGCATCAATCCTGATTCGGTAAAGACCATG
>NZ_JBJNIP010000073.1:0-658 GCF_056324165.1 Wenzhouxiangella sp. YN9 | reverse complement strand
CTACATCGTCAATGAAGGCGACGTCATGCACTTCCGCTTCAACGTCTGATTGCCACCTCGACCGTCGGCGATGTAACGCCGACCTACTCATGTCGCTGCCCGGACGGCGCCGGATAGGCGCCGCGTAGGTTGCGGTTACATCCGCGACGGACGAGGCTCCGGAT
The DNA here is from genome assembly GCF_056324165.1 of Wenzhouxiangella sp. YN9. NCBI lineage: Bacteria > Pseudomonadati > Pseudomonadota > Gammaproteobacteria > Chromatiales > Wenzhouxiangellaceae > Wenzhouxiangella > Wenzhouxiangella sp. YN9. The sequence goes on along the minus strand of NZ_JBJNIP010000073.1, from coordinate 494 downwards.
CGGTACCGGGGTCAGCGACGTGTGTCCAGTCCCGCCACGTCGTCCGTCGGGGACGTAGCCCCGACCTACCCATGTCGTTGCCCGGACGGCGCCGGATAGGCGCCGCGTAGGTTGCGGTTACATCCGCGACGGACGACATTCGTCGTTTCCGCGCACACGTGAGCCATGTGTGTCGCGATCGTCCGGGTTGTCCGTCGGCGATGTAACGCCGACCTACTCATGTCGCTGCCCGGACGGCGCCGGATAGGCGCCGCGCAGATTGCGGTTACATCCGCGACGGACGAGGCTCCGGATCGGTACCGGGGTCAGCGACGTGTGTCCAGTCCCGCCACGTCGTCCGTCGGGGACGTAGCCCCGACCTACTCATGTCGCTGCCCGGACGGCGCCGGATAGGCGCCGCGTAGGTTGCGGTTACACCCGCGACGGACGAGGCTCCGGATCGGTACCGGGGTCAGCGACGTGTGTCCAGTCCCGCCACGTCGTCCGTCGGGGAC
>NZ_JBJNIP010000072.1:0-385 GCF_056324165.1 Wenzhouxiangella sp. YN9 | reverse complement strand
TCCGAAATCCCGGCCAAGCGAAGCGCAGAGCCGGGACCTCCCATCCGAAGGCGCCACCGCCGGGAAGACCCCGGATCGAGTCCGGGGATGCGGGCGGCGGGGCCCACACACTCCCGCACCATCCGCGGACCAGCGCAGGGGAGCGCCGGGCTCTGCGCGGCGCTGGGCCGGGATTTCGGAGGGTGTGTGAGGGCCGTGCCGCCAGCACCCGCAGCCCCGGACTCGATCCGGGGTCTTCCCGGCGGTGGCGCCTTCGGATGGGAGATCCCGGCTCTGCGCTTCGCTTGGCCGGGATTTCGGAGGGTGTGTGAGGGCCTTGCCGCCAGCACCCGCATCCCCGGACTCGATCCGGGGTCTTCCCGGCGGTGGCGCCTTCGGACGGGAG
>NZ_JBJNIP010000071.1:0-437 GCF_056324165.1 Wenzhouxiangella sp. YN9 | reverse complement strand
AAGAACACTTCGGCGCTGGCCAACCCCGAAGCGCTGGAACAGTACCGCGACCTCGACGAGCTGCAAAGCTGAAGCGTTGCTCGTCGGCGGTGTAACGCCGACCTACGTGGGGGTTCGTCGGAGAGGTCGTCCGTCGGCGGGGTAACGCCGACCTACGTGGGCGGGTTGTCGGAGGGTCGGGTAGGTCGCGGTTACATCCGCGACGGGCGACGTTCGGGGTCTTGTTATCACGGGAGCGATGCGTGGTCCGATCGGCCAGGGTGTCCGGCGGCGGGGTCACGCCGACCCCGACGCCGTTCCGCCAGGGCGGTCTGACGAGCGCGAGGCGTGTGGCGCTCGGAGAGGTTGTCCGTCGGCGGTGTAACGCCGACCTACGTGGGCGGTTGGTCGGAGGGTCGGGTAGGTCGCGGTTACATCCGCGACGGGCGACGTTCGGG
>NZ_JBJNIP010000070.1:0-2431 GCF_056324165.1 Wenzhouxiangella sp. YN9 | reverse complement strand
CTGTCTGACGTCAACTACTTTGTCCGGTTGGCGACAACTAAATTGGCCGGTCGGTGAGTGTTTCTGACCTGCCTTTGATTGCCGGTGCTATTTCTCCTTTCTGCGGGCGGCTTGGGCGCGTTTTCGGTAGCTCTCGCCGGTCAGTTCGATGATGTCGGCGTGGTGGACCAGGCGGTCGACGGCGGCCACGGCCATCATGTTGTCCGGGAAGATGCTGTCCCAGGCGCTGAACGGGTGGTTGGAGGTGATCAGCAGGCTGCCTGACTCGTAGCGGTGAGCAATCAACTCGAACAGCACGGAGGTCTCGGCCTCGGTGCGCTGTACATAGCCGATGTCGTCGATGATCAGCAGCCGGTACTTGTCCAGCTTGGCCAGGGCGTCGGCTAGCGACAGGTTCTGTTTGGCGGCCTGCAGCTCCTGGACGAGGCTGGACGCCGGGTAGTAGCGGACCCGCAGCCCCTGCTCGATCAGGGCATGGCCGACGGCGGCGGCAAGGTGGCTCTTGCCCAGGCCGGAGGCGCCGAACAGCAGCAGGTTGGCGGTCTGATCGATCCAGGTCCGGTCATGGGCCAGGGTCGTCAGGCGCTGGCGCTGTGATGGGTCGACAGTCGCCATGTCGAACGTGGCCAGGGTCTTGCCAGCCGGCAGTCGGGCGTCGTGAAGATGGCGCTGCAGACGGCGCTGCTCACGCTCGGCCAACTCGTACTCGCACAGTGTGGCCAGCGCTTGCTTGAGCGACCAGCCGTGCTCGATGGCCCGGTCAGTGACCTCGTCGCAGCAGGCGACCATGGTCGGCAGCCGAAGCTGCCGCAGCAGGACAGGCAAGGCAGCGGCATCAACCATGACACGCCTCCCGGATCAGGCCATCGTAGTCGGCCAGGGCGTGCTGGGGCACGGACTGGCTCGCCGGAACCCGGCCGGGGCGTACCCGGAAGCGTTCCTGCAGTTCGATCAGGGTGGGACTGTCACCGGCTTCCAGGGCGGCAAGCCACCAGGCTCCGATCGTCGCGGCACGATCCTCATCGGCGGCCAGCTTCAGCCCGCCGACCACCCGTTTGCAGGCTTCCTGAAGGGGCAGCTCCTGTCTCAGTTGCTGATAGATCGACCGCCAGTTGGCGTCGGGCAGCAGCTCGTCGCGGAAAGCCAGGCCCGCCAGGGCGCGGGGCTTGCGAACCAGCCAACCGATGACGTGGCGGTAGTCGATACTGCGTACCCGGGCACCGTCCGGGCCGGGGCGCAGTCGCTTGAGCGTCATCAGCTCGGTCGCGCCATGATGGACGATGAGCCGATCGTCATAGAGGTGGATCCGCAGACGCTCATTGATCAACCGCGCCGGTACCGAGTAGAGCACCCGGCGCAGTGTGAAGGTACTCGAGCTGGTGACCCGAACGATCGCCTCGGTGTAGTTGACGCCGGCCTGGAAGGGCAGCGGGGCCAAGTGCTCGCGCTCGGCGCGGATGCGCTCGGCGTTGCGCTTGTTGATGCCAGCGGCGACCGAGTCGATAAAGGCCCGGTAGGCCTCAACGCTGTCGAAGTCCGATGACCCGCGCAGCGCTAGGCGCTGCCGGATCCGGCGCTTGAGATGACCATGCGGGGACTCGATGGCGCCGTTCTCGTGACCGCGGCCGCGGTTATTGCGCGAGGCCTCCATGCCATAGTGCTGGCACAGCGCCTGGTAGCGCTCGGTCATATCCTCCTGCGCCGCCTGGTCCAGGTTGCAGTAGGCCGCCGAGAGGCTGTCGGTGCGGTGCTCAGCCGGCACGCCACCGAGCGTCTCGAGTGCCTCAGTCAGTCCTTCGGCCAGCGCCGTGAAGCTCTCGCCGCCGAACACCACGCGGACATGACACCAGCCGCTGAAGGCCAGTCGGAAGTGGTAGAGCACATGGACCAGCACCACCCCGCGGATAGTGACCACCGTGTCCTTGAGCCAGGTGAAGTCCGACAGGCCGCGCCGACCCGGCGCGTGGACTTGCGGGAACATGACTTCCTTGTCCGGCCCATGCTGGGCCCGCCACGCCTTGACCCGGCGCTGCAGGGTACGCAGCAGAGAATCCGGATAGGCCTCCGGGTAGCGCTCCTGCAGCCACTCCAGCAGTGTCAGGGCCTGTAGCGAAGGCTGGAGAGCTAATTGCTCGGCAACCTCATCCCACACCGCCTCGAACGGGTCACTGCGCGTTCGCCAGTGGCGTGGCTTGCGACCCCGCCTGCCTTCTCGCTCGATCCGACGGCCGGTGCGCTCGGAAATCCCGGCCTTCGCCGCTGCAGCGACCTGGCCCTTACCTGCTTTTCTCTCGTCCATGAATACTTTGACCTGTTGCTCGGTGGCCGCCATCCAAAACCCCTTTCCGGGTGCAGTGAACAAACGGCCAAGCTTAGTGGCAACCGGCCAAAATAGTTGTCGCCGACCGGCCAAAGTAATTGTCGTTCAATA
>NZ_JBJNIP010000069.1:0-389 GCF_056324165.1 Wenzhouxiangella sp. YN9 | reverse complement strand
GATCATGCAAGATATGTATACGACTTAGAGTTACTAAACTCACCGTTATTTCATATTACAAGTAAGAAGCGATTAGCTATGCTGTTGTGTTCATCTGTTAAAGAACTCAATCATATTTGCCGTTCAAAAACTCAAATGTATCAATGTTTCAATCAAAAGCAGACTGATAATAATGGAAACGTTATTAAAGTCCGCCCTATTCAAGATCCTCATGAGAGGTTGAAACAGATCCATTCTAGAATTGGAAAATTTTTGGGTAATTTGAAAGCTCCCGATTATTTACACTCTAAACGTTCTAAATCTGCAATTTCGAATGCAAAAGCACATGTAGGTCTTAAGGGGCTTACTTTGAATATTGATATTACTGATTTTTATCCCTCAACCTCAAA
>NZ_JBJNIP010000068.1:0-269 GCF_056324165.1 Wenzhouxiangella sp. YN9 | reverse complement strand
GCACCACTGGAATCTAAAGAGGCAATTATTGTATGCGCCCGGACGGTGGTCTTGTGATGAATAGCCGGCATTGGCGGACAGTTGCTTCAAAACCTTGCAAACGCGAAGGGCAAAGCCAGAAAACCGTGGAACCACGGAATTCACGGAAAGCACGGAAAAATATTGACTGGTTCTAAGGCTTTCAGGCAACTGTCCGTCAATGCCCGCTATGGATGGCAAGGCCGCCGCCGGGGCGCATACAATAACGCGCTTGTCCCCAACCATCGGGA
>NZ_JBJNIP010000067.1:0-495 GCF_056324165.1 Wenzhouxiangella sp. YN9 | reverse complement strand
GATTGGCTACCTTGTTGTAGCTCCGAAGGCTAGTGTGGGGTTTGTTTTTGTAGTATCGGTGTCCAGACCGCGCACTGCTGCTAATGGAAGCCTGGTTCGCGACCTGTTTGTCGCTCACACGGCTCGGTTGGTGTTTTTGGTTTTGGACCGGTAACCACCCCGCGCTAAGCTCCGCCTGGACGCTGGCTTCGCGACCTGGAGGTCGCTCCCACGGGTCCGGTGGCGATTGTTGTTGTAGGAGCGATCTCCAGATCGCGAAAGCTCTGCTCGGGCGCTGGCTTCGCGACCTGGAGGTCGCTCCTACGGCTCGGGTGGCGGTTGTTGTTGTAGGAGCGGTCTCCAGACCGCGATCAGCTCCGCCTGGACGCCGGCTTCGCGACCTGGAGGTAGCTCCCACGGCTCGGGTGGTGATTGGTGTTGTAGGAGCGGTCTCCAGAACGCGATCAGAACCCCCTGGACGCTGGCTTCGCGACCTGGAGGTCGCTCCCACGGCGC
>NZ_JBJNIP010000066.1:0-137638 GCF_056324165.1 Wenzhouxiangella sp. YN9 | reverse complement strand
TCTCCAGATCGCGAAAGCTCTGCTCGGGCGCTGGCTTCGCGACCTGGAGGTCGCTCCTACGGTTCTGGTGGCGGTTGTTGATGTAGGAGCGGTCTCCAGACCGCGATCAGCTCCGCTCGGGTGTTGGCTTCGCGACCTGGAGGTCGCTCCTACGGCTCGGGTGGCGATTGTTTGGGGGGGATCAATGGTGCCCAGGGGGAGACTCGAACTCCCACATCCTTTCGGACACTAGCGGCTGATGTGCTTCGCGCGCGCTTCTTTGCGTTTCACGCAAAACCGCACCCGCTATGCGATTGGCCTGAATCGCTTCAGGTGCACGAGGCGGATGAATTAGGGGGAAGTAAGTGGTGCCCAGGGGGAGACTCGAACTCCCACATCCTTTCGGACACTAGCACCTGAAGCTAGCGCGTCTACCAATTCCGCCACCTGGGCAGGTGGAAGCGCGGCATTATAGGACAAGCCGCGGGATTTTCCAAATTTTTCTGTCTTGCTGCTCTGAAGCCAAGAGGCTCCGGAATAAAAAGGCGGCCGGAGTTTCGGCTCCGGCCGCCGGAATCAGGTGTGGCCCAGGCAAGGGGGGAACCTGGGCCACGATCCGGATGGGGAAGGGGGGAACCCCGGTCCGGAAGTTGTGATTCTACGAAACCCGCCGACACTGTCAAGCAACATTTGGACATATTGTGAGGTGGTTCACACCTTTGGCGCCGGCGGTCGTCAATATCTTGACGGCCGGTTCTCCGGCGACGCTTTGTCCATCAGCTTTTCAGCGGGTTGTCGGCCTGTCTTCGGTGTTCGGGCGGAGTATAATCGGAACTGCTGAATTTCACTTGTCAGGACACGACTTCCATGGATTTTCAACTGACCGACGAGCAGCAGATGATTCAGGCTGCTGCGCGCGATTTTGCGCGCGACGAAATTGCCCCGATCGCATCCGAGTTCGATGCCTCGGGTGAGTTTCCCCTCAAGACCATTCAGGGCATGGGCGCGCTGGGGCTGATGGGCATCGAGGTGCCCGAGGCCTACGGTGGCTCCGAGCTGGATACGATTGGCTATGTGCTGGCGATGATGGAGGTCTCCGCCGTGGATGCGGCGCACGGCACGATCATGTCGGTCAACAACTCGCTTTTTTGCAACGGTATTCTCCAGCACGGCACCGAGGAGCAGAAGCAGAAATATGTGCGTGCCATCGCTTCCGGTGACGAGATCGGCGCCTATGCGCTGACCGAGCCGCAGTCGGGTTCGGATGCGGCCAACATGAAGGCGCGGGCGGTGCTCAGCGACGACGGCAGTCATTACGTGATCAATGCCCGCAAGTCCTGGATCACTTCCGGGCCGGTGGCGCGCTATCTGGTCTTGTTTGCCAACACTGATCCGGACGCTGGCTCGCGCGGGGTGTCGGCTTTCATCATTGACGCCGAGCGCGAAGGCTTTCATCGCGGCAAGCTCGAGCCCAAGCTGGGAATTCGCGCCTCGGCGACCTGTGAAATCGAACTGACCGATTACAAATGCCCGGTCGAAGACCGACTGGGCGATGAAGGCCAGGGCTTCAAGATTGCCATGGGCGTGCTCGATGCCGGGCGTATCGGCATTGCCGCGCAGGCGGTGGGCATTGCCCAGGCCGCCTACGAGGCCAGCGTGGACTATGCCCGCGAGCGCAAGGCTTTCGGCGCCGAAATCGGCACGTTCCAGATGATTCAGTCCAAGCTCGCCGATATGAAAACCCGCCTGGAGGCTGCGCGCCTGCTGACCTTGCGGGCAGCTTGGGCCAAGATGAAGGCCAGCGAGACCGGGGCCCGCTTTACCCTCGATGGCTCGATGGCCAAGCTGTTTGCTTCGGAAACGGCCATGTGGGTTGCCCATCAGGCGGTGCAGATTCACGGCGGTATGGGCTACAGCAAGGAGATGGCGGTGGAGCGGTACTTCCGCGACGCCAAGATTACCGAGATTTACGAAGGCACCAGTGAGATCCAGCGTATGGTGATTGCAAGAACCGAAACCGGGTTGCGGTAACGGCCACCGCGGACGCTGGCGGTGAATGAACCACAAGTATTATCAGGAAGGATTGAATGAGTCACAGTAGCGACAGGAAGGCGGATATCCTCGAGAGCGTCAATCGGGTCGTGGCCCGGGACGAAGGGCGTGAATTGGGGCCGGAGTTCGTCCGGCGTTTTCTTCGCCGCGTGCCGGTTGACGAGCTTGAAACGCTGTCGACCGAAGAGCTGGCGTCCATGGCCACCGACTTTCTCGAGTTTGCCCGCCAGCGTGCGCGCGCCGAGGTTCGCCTGCGCGTTTTCAATCCGGATGCCGAGACCCACGGCTGGGAGTCCACGCATACCGTCATCGAGATCGTCAACGATGACATGCCGTTTCTGGTGGATTCGGTGGTGTTGGCACTGTCCGAGCTGGGCATTGCGGCCCATCTGATCATTCACCCCGTCATGCGCGTCAAGCGCGATGAGAGCGGTCAGCTCGTGACGCTGATCGAAGACGGCGAGGATGCCGGCCAGGCCGAGTCGGTAATGCAGCTGCAGATCGATCGGCAGAACTATCCGGAAATGCTGACCAGGATCGAACAGCGCATTCTGGCGGCGCTCGCCGATGTGCGCCGGGCGGTGGCGGACTGGAAGCCGATGCTGGCCCAGGCGCGCGAGATTGCCGCCGAGCTGCCGACCAAGCACACGCAGCTGTCGGAGCCGGCGCGCCAGGAGATTCGCGATTTCTTCGAGTGGCTGGCCAACGATCACTTCACTTTCCTGGGCTATCGTGAATACGTGATCGAGGAGCGTGACGAGGGCCGTGTGTTGACGGCCGTGGCCGACAGCGGTCTGGGCATCATGCACCCCGAGCATCGCGATGCGCCGGTACGCGCGCTCAGAGAGCTCAGCGGTGGCGGTCAGCACGTTTCACCCGACGATCCGGTCATCATCACCAAGACCAACGCTGCCTCTACCGTGCACCGTGGCGGTTATATGGATTACATCTCGGTGCTGTACTTCGATGAGCAGGGACAGGTCACCGGCGAGAAGCGCCTGATCGGGCTGTTTACCTCCGGCGCCTATATCCGTCGCTGCGAGGACACACCGCTGGTGCGCCGCAAGGTGGAAGAGGTGGTTCGGCTTTCGGGCCTGCAGTCGGGCAGCCATGCCGGCAAGGCCCTGATGCACATTCTCGAGACGCTGCCCCGCGACGAACTGTTTCAGGCTTCCAGTGACGAGCTGCTGGAGCTGGCCATGGGCGTTCTCGACCTGCAAGAGCGCAGTCAGACGCGTCTGTTCGTTCGCCGCGAGCGCTTCGGCCGCTTCTTCTCCTGCCTGGTGTTCATTCCGCGCGAGCGCTTCAATACCGAAAACCGCGAAAAGATCCAGAACATCCTCAAGCGTGCGCTCAACGGCGAGCGGCTGGATTTCGGCGTGCTGGTGGGCGAATCCAAGCTGGCGCGCGTGCACCTGGTGGTGCGCCCCACGGGCGATGCCAACGTGGACGTCGACATCGAGGCCATCGAGGACGAGATCAAGCAGGCCATCCGCTCCTGGGAAGACGATCTGACGGAAATCCTGATTCGCGAGCACGGCGAGGAGCACGGCCTGGATCTGGCGCGGCGTTTCGGCCGCGCATTTCCGGTGTCCTATGTCGATGATGTCTCGCCGCACGTGGCCAGCTATGACGTCGTCAATCTTTCCATGCTCAGCGAGCTTGACGACCTGCGGATGAGTCTTTACAAGCCGCGCAGCCGCGCCGCGGGCCTGCTGCGCTTCAAGATCTTCAAGCACGGCGATCCGCTGTCGCTGTCGGATGTGCTGCCGATGCTGGAAAATCTGGGCATGCGCATCGTTTCCGAGCGCCCCTACGAGCTCAATGTGGCCGGCGAGCACGAGGTCTGGATTCAGGATTTCGACATGCGCCCGCCGGGTGATGCCGACATCGATCTGGACCAGGTGCGCGACAAGTTTCAGGACGCCTTCGAGCAGGTCTGGCGGCAGCGCTGCGAGAACGATGGTTTCAATCGCCTGGTGATGCTGGCCGGCCTGGACTGGCGCCAGGTCAATCAGCTGCGTGCCTTCTGCAAGTACCTGCTGCAAACGGGCATGCCATTTTCACAGGCCTACATGGAGCAGACGCTGGCAGCCTGGCCGCTGGTGGCGCGCCTGTTGGTGGAGTACTTCGAGACGCGCTTTGATCCGGCGCGCCGCAACGAAGAAAAGTCGCAGCGCAGCAGCGCGCGTGAGCACCTCGAGGCGCAGTGTCGCGAACTGGCCGAAAGCTTTGACGACGAGGTGCTCTCCGAGTTTCTCGACGAGATCTGCCAGGCGCGCGAAGGTGAGCCGTCGGGCGATGTCGAGTCCTTGCTGCGCAAGACCATTCTGCGCGCGCTCGACTCGGTCAGCTCGGCCGACCAGGACCGCATTCTGCGCGGCTTCTGCGATTTGATCCGCGCCACGCTCCGCACCAGCGCCTTCCAGCGCGACGAGCAGGGTGAATATCGCGAGTACCTGGGCTTCAAGCTGGATTCCGCCCAGGTGCCGGACCTGCCGCTGCCCCGACCGTATCGTGAGATCTGGGTCTATTCGCCGCGCATGGAAGGCATTCACCTGCGCGACGGCAAGGTGGCCCGCGGCGGGCTGCGCTGGTCGGATCGACGCGAGGATTTCCGCACCGAGGTGCTGGGTCTTCTGCGCGCCCAGAGCGTCAAGAACACCATGATCGTGCCGGTGGGCGCCAAGGGCGGCTTTGTGGCCAAGCAGCTGCCCGAAGGCAACGACCGTGACGCGGTGATGGCCGAGGTGGTTCACTGCTACCGCAGCTTCATCAATGGCATGCTCGACATCACCGACAACCTTGACGGCGACAAGGTGCTGCCGCCGCGGGATGTGCTGCGTCACGACGATGACGACCCCTATCTGGTGGTGGCAGCCGACAAGGGCACGGCGACATTCTCCGACATTGCCAATGCCATTTCTGCCGAACACGGCTTCTGGATGGGCGATGCCTTTGCCTCCGGCGGTTCCAACGGCTATGACCACAAGAAAATGGGCATTACCGCCCGCGGCGCCTGGGAATCGGTCAAGCGCCATTTCCGCGAGCTTGATCACGACACCCAGAGCGAGGACTTCACCGTTGTGGGTATCGGCGACATGGGTGGCGACGTGTTCGGCAACGGCATGTTGCGCTCGGAGCATATCCGTCTCAAGGCCGCCTTCAACCATATGCACATCTTTCTCGATCCGGATCCGGACGCGGCCAGCAGCTACGCCGAGCGCAAGCGTCTGTTCGAGCTGCCACGCTCGACCTGGGCTGATTACGACGACAAGCTGATCTCGGCCGGCGGCGGCGTGTTTTCGCGTCAGGCCAAGGCCATCGAACTGTCCGAACAGGTGCGCGAGTGGCTGGGCGTGAAGGAAACCTCGCTGGCGCCGCACGAGCTGATCAAGGCCATTCTCAAGGCGCCGGTCGATCTGCTGTGGAACGGCGGTATCGGCACTTATGTCAAGGGTGAGGCGGAGTCGCACGCCGAAGTCGGTGACCTGGCCAACAACCTGGTACGCATCAACGGTGGCGATATCGGCGCGCGCGTGGTCGGCGAGGGCGGCAACCTGGGCATGACCCAGCGCGGCCGCATCGAGTACGCCATGGCCGGCGGGCGCAACAACACCGACTTCATCGACAACTCTGCCGGCGTGGACTGCTCCGACCACGAGGTCAACATCAAGATCCTGCTCAACGATGCCGTCGAGCGCAACTTGATCGATCTTGACGAGCGCAACCAGCTGCTGGCCGATATGAGCGACGAGGTCAGTGATCTGGTGCTGCAGTCGAACTACCTGCAGAACCAGGCGCTGAGCATGATGGAGGCCATTACCAGCGATCGTCTGGGCGCCGAGGCGCACTTCATTGCCGTGCTCGAGCATCAGGGCGTCATCGACCGCGATCTCGAGGAGCTGCCCGACGAGGAGGAGCTGCGCGAACGCGTGGCCCGGGGCGAGGGCCTGACGCGCCCCGAGCTGGCGCTGTTGCTGTCCTACAGCAAGATCACGCTCTATCAGGATCTGCTCGAGACCGACGTGCCGGAGGATCCCTACCTCTCGGCCGAGCTGAAGAACTACTTCCCCACGCCGCTGCGCGAACGCTTTGGCGACTTGATGCCCGAGCATCGCCTCAAGCGCGAGATCATTGCCACCAAGGTGACCGACAGCATCGTCAACCGCATGGGTGCGCCGTTCGTGATGCGCATTCGCGAAGACACCGGTGCCAGCTCGGCGACGGTGGCCAAGGCCTATACCGTGGCCCGTGAGATCTTCTCGGCGCGCAAATTCTGGCAGCGCATCGAGTCGCTGGACAACAAGGTGCCGGCAAGGCTGCAGCTCAACGCCCAGCTGGAAATGTGGGACCTGCTGCGCCAGGTGACCCGGCGCCTGATCACCCTGCCGGGTGGCTATGACATCGATATCTCCAGCAAGGTCGACCGCTTTGCGCCGGGCATCCGGCGTTATCAGGAGGCCCTGCCGGAGATGCTGCAGGGCGAGCTCGAGGAGGCGCTGCACTCCCGCCAGGTCGAGCTGGTCGAGGCGGGCTTCAGCGAGGAGGTCGCGCATGAAGTGGCCGGGGTGCGTTTCGCCTACTCGGCGCTGGATATCGTCGATGAGGCGCGCAGGCAAGAGCGTGAAGTCGAGGAAGTGGCCGGCATCTACTTCCGACTGTTCGACTTCCTGAGCCTGAAGTGGCTGCGCATCCAGGTCGAGAGCCTGCCGGTCGAGCGCCAGTGGCACGCCCACGCCCGCGGTCATCTGCGCGATGACCTGTATCGCTATCATCGCGAACTGACCCGGCGCATTCTGCTGGAGGCCGCTGATGAAGAGCATTCGGTACAGGTCTGGATGGACCGGCATGAGGACGCGGTCAATCGGATCGGCCTGATGCTCGAGGAAATGCGCAACACCGCCTCGCCCGACTATCCGGCGCTGCAGGTGGCGGTCAACGGTCTGAAACAGCTGCTGCACGCAACCAACCGTGAAGCCGTTGACGCCTGATTGCCGCCCAGGAGAGTAGATACCGTGCAAGTGGCCATTCTCGCCAGCACTCATCCCGGCTCGCAGGACGCTGCGCGGGCCCTGCGTGAGCGCTACGGCGAGGTGGCCCTGGACGCCGCCGAGGTGCTGGTGGTGCTCGGCGGCGACGGTTTCATGCTGCACACCCTGCATGAGCACGTCGACCGCAACCTGCCGGTGTTCGGCATGCGCCTTGGCGAGGTCGGTTTTCTGATGAACCGCTTCGCCGAGGACGACTTGCTCGAACGCATTGCCGCCGCGCGCGAGGTGGTGCTCAACCCTTTGAAGATGACGGCCACCGACCAGAGCGGGCAAACGGCTCAGGCGGTGGCCATCAACGAGGTCGCCCTGCTCAGGCAGACCAATCAGGCCGCGCACATCCGCATTCTGGTCAACGGCCGTGAGCGCGTCGAGCGCCTGGTCGCAGACGGCGTGCTGCTGGCCACCGCCGCCGGCTCCACCGCCTACAACCTTTCCGCCCACGGCCCGATACTGCCCCTGGGTACCGAAGCGGTCGTGCTGACCCCCATCTCCCCTTTCCGCCCGCGCCGTTGGCAGGGCGCGATTCTGCCGGCTTCGGCTGAAGTTTCTTTCGAAGTACTGCAGCCCAGCTACCGCCCGGTCAGCGCTACCGCCGACTACGACGAATTCCGCGACGTCACCCGGGTGGACGTGCGCCAGCAGCACAACATCACCCACCGCCTGCTGTTCGATCCCGAGCATTCACTCGAAGAACGCATCCTCTCCGAACAGTTCCTCCAGTAACCACCCCCGCTTCGCCCGAACGCTGGCTTCGCGACCTGGAGGTCGCTCCTACGGCTCGGGTGGCGGTTGTTTTTGCTGTGTGCTTCGCCCCGGGGCTTGCAAACGGCATTCGGCTTTTCTAGTCTGAATCTGGCGTTGGTTATTGGGGTGGTCTTTATGGATCGAGGTGATTCCTTGCGTCCCGGCAGCAGGGCTTTGCGCTTCGGGCGTTTTTCTCAGCCGGGTATGGCTTATTTGGTGACGGCGGTCACGCATCGGCGGGAACCTTTGTTTTACCGGCTTGATTGCGCGCGGGCCGTGGTTTGTTCCCTGCGGGACCACGATGTGCGCGGCTGGACTGAGACGGCAAGCTTTGTGTTGATGCCGGATCATCTCCACTGGCTTTTCCAGCTGGGCCAGGAGAAGTCGCTTTCTGCTGTAATGCGTGATTTCAAGGCGTATACCTCCCGGCAGATCAATCAGCTGCTTGGGCTGCGGGGGCGGCCTGTCTGGCAGAAAGGGTTTCATGACCATGCCCTGCGGGAGCACGAAGATCTGCGGCGTGTTTCACGTTATGTGATCCGCAACCCACTTCGGGCGGGACTGGTGGATAACCTGCGTGAGTATCCGCACTGGGATGCCTGGTGGTTTCGGCCAGAGCGGGGTGTGCCGATGGAGTCGGCTTTGCTGGGACTGTGAGATCGCGACCTGGAGGTCGCTCCTACGGCTCGGGTGGCGGTTGTTGTTGTGGGAGCGGTCTCCAGATCGCGAAAGCTCCGCTTGGACGCTGGCTTCGCGACCTGGAGGTCGCTCCTACGGCTCGGGTGGCGGTTGTTGTTGTAGGAGCGGTCTCCAGACCGCGATCAGCTCCGCCTGGACGCCGGCTTCGCGACCTGGAGGTCGCTCCCACGGCTCGGGTGGTGATTGTTGTTGTAGGAGCGGTCTCCAGACCGCGATCAGCTCCGCCTGGACGCTGGCTTCGCGACCTGGAGGTCGCTCCCACGGCTCGGGTGGTGATTGTTGTTGTAGGAGCGATCTCCAGATCGCGAAAGCTCCGCTTGGACGCTGGCTTCGCGACCTGGAGGTTGCTCCCACGGTTCCGGTGGCGATTGTTGTTGTAGGAGCGGTCTCCAGATCGCGATTGGCTCCGCTTGGACGCTGGCTTCGCGACCTGGAGGTCGCTCCCACGGTTCCGGTGGCGATTGTTGTTGTAGGAGCGATCTCCAGATCGCGAAAGCTCCGCCCGAACGCTGGCTTCGCGACCTTGAGGTCGCTCCTGCGGCTTGAGAGGTATAATCGGGATTGGTGTGGGCGGCCGGGTGGCGTTGCGTAAGCGGAGGGTTGCATGGGCTGGTTCAGGCATGCTTCGCGCTTTCGTGGTCTTGTACACATTCAATGACGAGGAACAGGATAGATGTCATACAGATTGTTATTGCCCCTGCTTACACTTTTTCTGGCCATGCCACTGGCGGCCCAGGAAAACGGGCAGGTTGACGGTTCCGAAAAGGAAGCGCATGCAGAATGGTCGGTCAACGAGCCGCCGGGTGACTGGGAGACGATCAGCATCGACACCGATGAGGTGACCTGGTCGGATGTGGACGTGCATCCTGATGGCGACAAGCTGGTGTTCCATATGCTCGGCGATATCTACACGGTGCCGGTGTCGGGCGGTGAAGCGACTGCGCTGACTGACGATCTGGCCTGGAACTTCCAGCCGCGCTACAGCCCGGACGGCAGCGAGATTGCCTTTGTTTCCGATCGTGAGGGTGCGGAGAATATCTGGATCATGAATGCCGACGGCTCGAATCTTCGGCAGGTGAGCAAGGAGCGCGATAATCTGCTGCACAACCCGGCCTGGTCGCCGGACGGCAACTACATTGCCGCGCGCAAGGGCTATTATTCGCAGCGCTCGATTCCGGCCGGTTCGATCTGGATGTACCATCGCGGCGGCGGCAAGGGCGTGATGCTCGTTGATCGTCTGCACGGTGAGCAGTCCCAGAAGAATATCGCCGAGCCGTATTTTTCGCCGGACGGCCGCTATGTCTACTTCAGCCAGGATGTGACTCCCGGCGCGGTGTGGGAATACAACCGCGACGCTAACAAGGGCATTTTTGCCATTCGCCGCTTCGATCGCGAAACCGGCGAGACCGAAACCGTGGTTTCAGGGCCTGGCGGCGCCATTCGTCCGGTGCTCTCGCCCGACGGCGAGCAGCTGGCTTTCGTGCGCCGCAATCCCATGGAGCTGACCTCGCGGCTGATGGTCAAGGACCTGAAGTCGGGCATCGAGCGGACGCTGTTTACCGAGCTCGAGCGCGACAAGCAGGAAACCTCCGGTGATATGGGTAATTTCCCCGGCTTTTCCTGGATGCCCGACGGTGAATCGATCGTGATCTGGACCGGCGGCAAGTTCCATCGCATCGGCACGGACGGTTCGCACCAGCCGATCGAGGTGCATGTTGCGACTGAAAAGCAGATTCATCCGGCAATTCGGCGCACGGTCGAAGTCTCGCCCGATCGTTTCCCGATCCGCATGGCGCGCTGGACCCAGCGCAGTCCCGACGGGCGCCATGCCATCTATCAGGCCATGGGTTATCTGTGGCTGCACGACCTCGAAAAGGACAGCCACCGCCGCCTGACCAAACAGGACGAGCACTGGGAGTTCTACCCGCGCTTTTCGCCCGACAGCCGATCGGTGGTCTACACCACCTGGCACGACGAAGAGCTGGGCTCGGTGCGTATCGCGCCGATTGGCCGCGGTCGCAGCCGCACCCTCAGCGACGAGCCGGGGCACTACATCGAGCCGTCTTTCTCGCCCGATGGCAAGCAGGTGGTTTTCGTGCGCACGGCCGGCGGTTACCTGACCTCGCCCAACTGGTCCGAGCGTACCGGCCTGTACGTTGCCGAGGCCGATGGCGACGGCATGCGTCGCGTGCACGACAGCGGCAGCAATCCGCAGTTCACGGCCGACGGCCAGCGCCTGCTGTTCTCGCAGGGCAGCAGCGACGGGCTGGCGCTCAACAGCGTCAACCTGCAGGGCAATGACCTGCGCGAGCACCTGCAGGGCAAGTGGATAACGGAGTATCGGGTGTCGCCCGATGGCCGCTGGGTGGCCTTTACCGAGCATTACAACGCTTATGTGGCGCCCTTCTTCGCGGCCGGCAGCAAACTCACCATCGGCGCGGATTCACAGGCCTATCCGGTACGGCAGGTTTCGGGCCGGGCCGGCAATCATCTGCACTTCGACGCCGACAGTTCGGCGATTGGCTGGGCCCATGGCGCCCGCCTGTACCGGCGTGAACTTCACGATGCCTTCGCCTTTCTCGAGGGCGCTCCGCAAGAGCTGCCCGAGCCGGAAACCGAGGGCGTTGAGCTCGGCTTCGAGGTGGAGTCCGACCGCCATGACGCGCGTATCGCTCTGGTGGGCGGCCGCGTCGTGACCATGCGTAACGCTCAGGAGCAGCAGGAAGTCATCGACGATGGCGTGGTGCTGATCGAAGGGCATCGTATCCGTGCCGTGGGCTCGCGCGACGAGGTCGAAATCCCCTCCGGGTTCGAGACCGTGGATGTCGCCGGCAAGACCGTGGTGCCCGGCCTGTTCGATTCGCACGCGCACGGCCCCATGAGCAGCCGGCAGCTCACGCCGCAGAAGAACTGGTCGCAGCTGGCCAACCTGGCGTTTGGCGTGACCTCCATTCATGACCCGTCCAACGACAACGCTGCCATCTTCTCGATGGCGGAGCTGCAGCGGGCCGGCGAGGTGGTGGCGCCGCGCATCTGGTCGACCGGCCGGATTCTCTACGGTGCCCTGGCGCGGGGCGCGACCGCGAGGGTCAATTCCTATGAAGACGCCGAGTTTCATGTTCGCCGGCAAAAGGAGCTGGGCGCGATTTCGGTCAAGAGCTACAACTACCTGCGACGTGATCAGCGCCAGCAGGTGCTGGAGGCTGCGCGCAATCTCGACATGCTGGTGGTGCCCGAAGGCGGCATGCGCCTGGAGCAGAACCTCACCCACGTGGTCGACGGCCACACCGGCCTGGAGCACAGCCTGTCGATCAAGACCGCTTATGACGACATCCGGCAGCTGTGGAGTCAGACCGACGTGGTTTACTCACCGACCTTTGTGGTGGCCTACGGCGGCCTGATGGGCGAAGAGTACTTCTACGACCGCTACGACGTGTGGAAGAACGAGCACCTGCTGAGCTTTGTGCCCAAGTTCATCGTCTACCCGCGCTCCATCCGGCGCCCGAAGGCCCCGGACGAGCACTACAACCACGTGTTTGTGGCCAAACAGGCCAAGGCCTTCAACGAGCTGGGCATTCCCGTGGTCATTGGCGCCCACGGCCAGCTGGCCGGGCTTGCCGCACACTGGGAGATGTGGGCGATGGTGCAGGGCGGCTTTTCGCCCTGGGAGGCGCTGCGTGGCGCCACCATCGACGGCGCCGAGTACTACGGCATGGGCGATGAAATCGGCTCGATCGAAGCCGGCAAACTCGCCGATCTGTTCGTGATCGACGGTAACGTGCTCGAAGATATCGAGCAGAGCCAGAATGTGGTCTACACCATGCTCAACGGTCGCCTCTATGATGCTGCGACGATGGACCAGCTGGCCCCTGAAAAGGTCGAGCGCAAGCCGTTCTTCTTCGAGCGCGAGGGCGGTGATGCCTGGGTGCCCGAAACGATGGGCTGGGTCGAGAGCCTGGGCCGCGAGCACGGCTGGCACCACCACTGATTCGACCGCAAGGCCAACAAAAAACCCCGCCGGCACTGCCGGCGGGGTCAGATCGAAAAGCTGAGCCGGGTTTGCTCAGCGCACTGAATCAACGACCGCCGCGCTTTTCCTCACGCAGTTTACGCGCCCGTTCGATGATATCTTCGCCGGTCAGGCCGTCGAGCGATTTGTAAAGGCTGGGCAGGCCGGACCAGGCGGCGGTGTCGTAGGTGCCGAGAAAGCGCAGCGCCGAATCCAGCTTCTGGTATTGCGCCTTGGACGTATCCATCGCGATCAGCTCGAGGCTTTCCTGAAACGCCTGCGGGCTGCTGCCGTCGAGCACCATCGTCAAGCCATAACCTTCTTCCTGGGCTTCGCCTTCCACGCGCGGAATCTTCTTTTCAGGATCGACGCTGTCACGGCGCTGCAGGGATTCCGGTTCCCGGTCCTGGCGTTCGCCGCGGCGCACGATCTTGCGCCCGCTGTCGCTGGACTGGGTCTGCGCCTTTTCCTCGGGTTTTTCGGCCGGCGCCGGATCGTCCGCGCCGCAGCCGATGGCCAGAAAGGCCATGCTCATGATGAAGATGGTCTTCTTCACGGTTTTCTCCATGGTTGAGTTGAGTGGGGTCTTGCCCGCTTAGATGGTCGGAGTCTCGCCGGGTTCCGGCTCGTCAACGACGCGGGCGTGCAGGTCGTATTCGTCAGCTCGGGTAATGCGCACCATCAGGCCGTCGCCGGGCTGCGGGTCTTCGGCGCCGGACACGATCACCTGGCCGTCGATCTCGGGCGCATCGCCGTAGCTTCTGGCAATGGCGGTGCTGCCTTCGACCGCGTCGACCAGCACCGGCTCGATGCCGCCGACCCGGCGCTCGAGCCGGGCCGCGCTGATGCCGGCCTGATGCTGCATGAAGCGGTGCCAGCGTTCTTCGGCCACTTCGTCGGGCACGGCATTGGCCAGCTGATTGGCCGCAGCGCCTTCGACCGGCGAGTACTTGAAGCAGCCCACACGGTCGAGCTGAGCCTCGTCGAGCCAGTCCAGCAGCTGCTGAAAATCGTCTTCGGTCTCGCCGGGAAAGCCGACGATGAAGGTCGAGCGAATGACCAGGTCGGGGCACTCCTGGCGCCAGTTGCGGATGCGCTCGAGCGTGTTTTCCGCCGCCGCGGGCCGGCGCATGGCTTTCAGCACCGAGCGACTGGCGTGCTGGAAGGGGATATCCAGATACGGCAGGATGCGCCCGGCGTTCATCAGCTCGATGATGCGGTCGACGTGCGGGTAGGGATAAACGTAGTGCAGCCGCACCCAGATGCCCAGCTCGCCGAGCGCGTGGCACAGATCGTAAAGCCGGGTTTCGTATTCGCGATCGCGCCAGTAATCGGTCTGGTACTTCAGGTCGACGCCGTAAGCGCTGGTGTCCTGGCTGATGATCAGCAGCTCCTGCACGCCGCGCTCTGCCAGCTGTTCGGCCTCGCGCATCACCATGCCCAGCGGTCGGCTGGCCAGGCGACCGCGCATCGACGGGATGATGCAGAAACTGCACTTGTGGTTGCAACCTTCTGAAATCTTGAGATAAGCGTAGTGCTGCGGCGTCAGTTTCAGCCCGCCCGGCGGTACGAGGTCGAAGCGCGGGTCGTGCGGCCGCGGCAGGTGGCGGTTGACCGACTGCACCACTGCCTCGCCTTGCTGGGGGCCGGTCACGCCAAGCACTTTCGGGTGAATGCGCGTGACTTCTTCAGGCTTGGCGCCCATGCAGCCTGTGACCAGCACCTTGCCGTTGGTCGACAGCGCTTCGCCGATGCTCTCGAGTGATTCGGCCTTCGCCGAGTCGATGAAGCCGCAGGTGTTGACCACGACCAGATCGGCGTCGGCGTAGCTGGGCACGATATCGTAGCCCTCGCTTTTCAGCCGCGAGACGATGTCTTCGGAATCGACCAGGGCCTTGGGGCAGCCCAGGGAAACCAGGCCCACGGCGGGGCGGTTGTCGCGGTTATCGCGGTCGGGTTGTGTCATGGGTGGGTATTCTACCCGCTCACCTTCACACTTCACACTTCACACTTCACACTTCACACTTCACACTATCAATTTCCACACTTCAAACTTCAAACTCCCCGCCTCACGCGGTCGACGACTTGGCGCAGCTTTTCGATGCCGTCCAGCAGGCGTGGTCCGGGGCGGCCGAGCCAGGCTTCGCTGATCGGGAGGATGCGGTTGTGGGTGATGGCGGGGATGTTTTCCCATCCTTCACGGCGGCGGACGACGTGGGGGCGGTATTTGCTTTCGTCGACGCCGCACCAGCTCATCACCACGGCCTCGGGGGCGCCTGAGCGCGCCATTGCGCCGTCGATCTGCAGACTCTCGGCTTCACGGTCTTCCCAGGGGTTGATGCCGCCGGCCAGGCGGAGCATTTCGTTGACCCAGGAGTTGCGCCCCGGCACGATCACCGGCTTGGGCCACCACTCGACCAGAATCGGCACCGGCGGGCGCTCGGGCAGCGGCGCGGCGAGCGCGGTTTCGAAGTCTGCGGCCAGCTGCTCGGCGGCACTCCCGGCGTCGAGTGCGGCGCCGATGCGCCGGATATCGGCGGCCACATCGGACAGGGTGTGCGGCTGGGTCACCAACAGCGGCAGCCCGGCGGCTTCCATGCGTTCCAGGCAGCGCTCGTGGCCCGGAACCGTCAGCGAGGTGATGACCAGGTCGGGCTCGAGCGCAAGGATCCGCTCGACGTCGACGTCCAGGTCCGCCCCGATGCGCGGCAGCCTGTCGACCACCTCCGGGGGGTGATCGGAATGGTCATCCACCCCCACCAGCCAGTCGGCCCGGCCCAGCGCGCAGATGATCTCGGTGTTTGAACAGGTGTGGCTGACGATGCGCATGGGGGTAGTGTTAAGTGTTAAGTGTGAAGTGTGGCGGGGCTTTTCTTGAGGCTTCACAGTTGGTTCTCTTTCCAGCTGTCGGCTGCGTGGTGGCCGCGGGTTTCGTTGATGGGCCAGGCGCAGACGATGGCGGCGGAAAACAGCAGCAGGCAGAAGACGATGGCCGTGGCCAGTCCCAGCCAGGCTTGCAGCAGGCCCAGACCAAGGATACCGAAAATGGCGGCCAGTTTGCCCGCTGTGCCCCAGAAGCCGAAGAACTCGGCGGCCTTGCCGCGCGGTGTCAGCGCGCCGACCAGGGCGCGCCCGGCCGATTGCGACGAACCCAGGCTCAGGCCCGCCAGCAGGCCGGCGCCGAGAAAGACGTGCTGGGCCTGCCAGCGCACGCCCAGCCAGTTGCGCGCCAGCTCGGCAACCGCCGGGGTCTGCCAGATGGCGGCAATGGCTGCCAGCCACAGCACCAGGGTGGTCAGATATGTGCGGCGCGCACCGATGCGCCCCTGAATCAGGCCGAAGCTGATTGCACCCAGCGCAGCGGTGATCTGCACGGTCACGAACATGGCGATGCGGATCGATTCGTCCCAGCCGATGACTTGCGCGCCGTAGATGAAGGCAAAGCTGATGACGATGTAGATACCGGCCATCTTGAAGAAGATGGAGGCCAGCAGCCAGCGCATGTCTTGAAAATGCCGGACGTGCCCGAAGGTGCGCCTCAGGCGCCTGAAGCCGGCGCGCACCGCGCCGTCGCCGGGCTGCAGGGTGCGCCGCGCGCCTCTTTCCTTCAGCCACAGAAAGGTCGGCAGGGCGGTGATCAGGAAGAAGACCGCGGCGAAGGGGCCGACAAGGCGCACGCTGTCGTAGTTGGCCAGGCTCACCTCGCCGAGGAAGAGCAGGGCGAAGGCGGTCGAAACCAGCCCGCCGATGTAGCCCAGCGACCAGCCCAGGCCGGAAATCCAGCCCAGGTCCCGGCGCGGGCCCAGGCTCGGCAGAAAGCTGGCGATGAAGCCTTCGCCGATGGCGTAGGCAAAGTTCGAGACGATGACCAGCAGCATCGCGAACACGATCCAGCCCGGCTCGACAAACCACAACAGCGCGGTGGCGATCACGGTCAGAAGGTAGCTGGCGAACAGAAAGGCCTTGCGCCGGCGGCCGTGATCCATGATCGCGCCGCAGACCGGGTTGGCAACCACCACCAGGGCGTAGGAAACCGCCAGGGCAACGCTCCACAGCAGATTGCCCAGGCGATAGTCGGGGCCGTCGCCGACGATCACCCGGGTAAACAGGTCGCCGAAGACTACCGTGATGATGAGCAGCGTATAGGCCTGGTTGGCGAAGTCGAACATCGCCCAACCGAGGATTTCCTTCGCTGGCGCCCGCTTGCGAGTGACCATCAGATGGCTCCGGACGCGGCGCTGCCGGCCGGAGCGCCGGGATTCAGTCGATCACGCCCAGGCGTTTGCCCACCCGCGTGAAGGCTTCCACGGCCTGTTCCAGGTGCTCGCGGGTATGCGCGGCTGAAATCTGGGTGCGGATGCGCGCCTGACCCTTGGGCACAACCGGAAAGAAGAAGCCGATCACGTAGATGCCTTCGGCGAGCAGTTCGTCGGCCATTTTCTGCGCCAGCGGCGCGTCGTGCAGCATCACCGGAACGATCGGATGCTCGCCCGGCAGCAGCTCGAATCCGGCCGCGTCCATGGCCTGCCGGAAGAAGCGGGTGTTTTCGTCAACGCGGTCGCGCAGCGCGCTCGATTCGGTGAGCATCTCGAAGACTTTGAGGCTGGCGGCCACCAACTGCGGCGCGAGCGAGTTCGAGAACAGATAGGGGCGCGAGCGTTGGCGCAGCATGTCGATGACTGGCTGGCTGGCGACGGTGAAGCCGCCCATGCCGCCGCCCAGGGCCTTGCCCAGGGTGGAGGTGAAGATATCGACCTTGTCGAGCACACCATGGTGCTCGGCCGAGCCGCGCCCGGTGGGCCCGAAAAAGCCGGTGGCGTGGGCGTCGTCGACGGCGACGAGCGCGTCGTATTTTTCTGCCAGGGCGGTGATCTCGTCGAGCTTGGCGACGTAGCCGTCCATGGAGAACACGCCGTCGGTGATGATCATGCGGGTGCGCTTGTCCTGCGTTTGCTTCAGGATGTCCTCGAGTGCCTCCATGTCCGAGTTCGGATAGCGGTGGCGCTCGGCCTTGCACAGGCGCACGCCGTCGATGATCGAGGCGTGGTTGAGCTGATCGGAAATGATCGCGTCTTCCGGGCCCAGCAGCGGCTCGAACAGGCCGCCGTTGGCGTCGAAGCAGGAGGCGTAGAGAATCGCATCGTCCTTGCCGAAGTATTCGGCAATGGTTCTTTCGAGCTTTTTGTGCAGATCCTGGGTGCCGCAGATGAAGCGCACCGAGGCCAGGCCGAATCCATAGTCGTCGAGCGCCTTCCGGGCGGCGTCAATGACCTCGGGGTTGTCGGCCAGGCCGAGGTAGTTGTTGGCGCAGAAGTTGAGCACCTTGCCGCCCTCGAGCGTCTCGATCTCGACGCGCTGCGGCGTGGTGATCTGACGCTCGCGCTTGTACAGCCCGTCGGCCTCGATCTGCGCCAGCTCGTCGCGGAGTCTTTGAAGAGTTGCTTTGTCGCTCATTGCCTGATTCCTTATAAAACCCGAAGCCTGTGTCCATCTGTGGACAACTGCATTTGATCTTTCACTCGATCTCGCCGGTCCAGTCGCACACGATCTTGCCGCACTGGCCCGAGGCCATCAGTTCGAAGCCGGTCTCGAAGTCGTCGATGGCGATCTGGTGGGTCAGCGCCTTGTGCAGCGGAAAGCCGGTGAGCACCATCTGGGTGATCTTGTACCAGGTTTCGTACATGCGCCGCCCGTAGATGCCGTGGACTTCCAGGCCCTTGAAGATGACCTGATCCCAGTCGACCCCGGCGTTCTTGGGCAGCAGGCCAAGCAGGGCGACCTTGCCGCCGTTGTACATCAGCTTGAGCAGGTCGCCGAAGGCGCGGGGATTGCCCGACATTTCCATGCCGACATCGAAGCCGTCGATGCCCAGTTCGGCGCGCACGTCGAGCAGGCTTTCTTCATTGACGTTGAGCGTGCGCGTGGCGCCCATGTCGCGGGCCAGCTGCAGGCGGTAATCGTTGACGTCGCTGATGACGATATGGCGTGCGCCGACGTGCTTGGCAATGCCGGCAGCGATGATACCGATCGGGCCGGCGCCGGTGATCAGCACGTCTTCGCCCACCAGGTCGAACTGCAGCGCGCAGTGGGCGGCGTTGCCGAAGGGGTCGAAGAAGGCGGCCAGCTCGGAAGGGATCTCGTCGGGAATTGGCCACAGATTGGTCACCGGTACGACCACGTATTCGGCAAATCCGCCGTCGCGGTTGACGCCGATGCCTTCGGTGTTGGGGCACAGATGCGGTTTGCCGGCGCGGCAGTTGCGGCACACGCCGCAGACCACGTGGCCCTCGGCCGAGACGCGCTGGCCTTCTTCGTAGCCGCGCACGCCTGATCCCAGCTCGACGATATGGCCGACAAATTCGTGACCCAGCACCAGCGGCGGGCGGATGGTGCGCTGCGCCCACTCGTCCCATTGGTAGATGTGCAGATCAGTGCCGCAAATAGAGGTCTTTTCGAGTTTGATCAGAACCTCGTTGGCTCCGGGCGCGGGTACGGGAACCTCGCGCAGTTCCAGGCCGGGAGCCGCGTCGGGCTTGACCAGCGCGCGCATGGTGCTCGTCATGGATGGTCTCCGGGGTTGGGCAAAGAGGCCCATTATAGGGCCTTGCGCCAAATCGGGTGGCCGGCTTGACAAGTTCGCCGCCAATGCGAACAATTCGCATTTC
Source organism: Wenzhouxiangella sp. YN9 (assembly GCF_056324165.1). Lineage (NCBI taxonomy): Bacteria > Pseudomonadati > Pseudomonadota > Gammaproteobacteria > Chromatiales > Wenzhouxiangellaceae > Wenzhouxiangella > Wenzhouxiangella sp. YN9. The sequence goes on along the minus strand of NZ_JBJNIP010000066.1, from coordinate 118,436 downwards.
ACGTGTCGTGACCCGTCACCTGCAGCCAGCGCGGCGCCCTGAGAAAGGGCAGTTCGTGCAAGCCAGCCGGGTTCCGTGCAGGCCCTGGTGGCGTGCATGGCAAGGGCCGGTTTGAACTCATTGCACCCTGGGAGCTGAATGCATGACGCATCGATTCGAGCCCGTGCTGGCCATTTTCCTGTTCTTTCTTGCCGCCGCGGCGAACGCTGACCCCGGCTATATCGTGCTGGCGCCCGATCGCGGTTTTGTCGGCAACAACCTGGCGCGGGCGGCCTTCGAGCCGTTGGCCGAAGCGCGCGATGCCCGCCTGGTTTTCGTGACCGACGAACGCGGCAAACCCTATTTCCGCCGCGCCGTCGAATCGCTGCGCGCTGCCGGCGCCGAGCGCGTGGTGCTGCTGCCGCTCTATCTCACGGCCGCTCATCCTGATTTCGAACGCATCGAAGACTGGCGCCGCGACGTGGCGGCCCGCAGCGGGGAAATCGTGCTCGGGCGCCCCTTCGGTCAGAGCTATCTTGCAGTTCGCGCCGCGGGTGATCGACTGGCAAACGCCCGCACCCACGCCGGCCGCCTTGTGGCGGTGGGCCATGGTGCCAGCGATGCGGCCAACGCGGACGCCATGTCTCGCGCGCTGGAGAAGCTCGCCGTGGCTGCCGCCGGCGGCCGGCACTTCGATTCGGTGCAGGCGCGCGTGCCACTGCAGAACGACGACCTGTCCGCGGCGCTGGACGATCTGGGCGAGCATGACCGAGTGCTGCCGCTGCAGGCCGGGCCGATGTTCAGCGAAATGATGGCTTATTCGAACTGGCTCGAGCGCTCGCTGCCCGACGGCGCCGAGCTGATCCATGGCGAGTTGTTTTCGCATCCGGCGGTAACGCCCTGGATGCAGCGCGAGGCGGCCCGCTATCAGCCCGTTGAGTACAAGCGCCTGGGCGTGATCGTGCACGCCCACGGCGCCGGCTTTCACTGGAACGAGACCATGCGCCAGGCCACGGCCCCCCTGGCCGAGGACTACCTGCTGGATTTCGCCTTCTCGATGGGCGGAGCCGGCACGCTCACCCGCGCTATCGAGCGACTGCAGCAGCGCGGGGCCGAGGCGGTGGTGATCGTGCGCGTGTTCAGCATGGCCGACTCGTTCATCGGCGGTATCGAGCGCCTGATCGGCGCCGATTACGAATCCTGCCGGCCGGCCGATCTCGGGCCCATGCACGGCCACGGCGAGCCGGCACCCCGGGTGCTGACCTCGCTGCCGGTGGTTACCCGCGGCGGGCTCGAGGATCATTCGCTGTTTGCCCGGGCGCTGCTCGAGCGCGCGCGTGAGCTTTCCGAGGCGCCCGAGCGCGAAACCGTGCTGCTGGTCGCCCACGGCAAGGGCGATGATGAAGGCAACGCGCGCTGGCTGGCGCTGCTCGATTCGATGCGCCGGCAGATGCTCGCGCACGGCGGCGAGGAATTCCGCGCCATCGAGATCGGCACCTGGCGCGAAGACTGGCCGGACAAGCGCGAGCAGGCGGTCGACGACGTGCGCGCGAAGATCGAGGCCGCGCAGCAGAACGGCGGCCGCGCGCTGCTCGTGCCCGCCCGCACCACCGGCCAGGGCCCGGCGCGGGAGCTGATTGCGGATCTGGACTACGAGCTGGGCGAGGGTTTCGCGCCGCATCCGCTGTTTGTCGACTGGCTGCGCGAGCAGGTCGAGCAGGGCAGGCAATCAATCGTCTACGCCGGCCCGCAGGACTGGCGGTGCCAGTGGTCTGGCTCTCAGTGAGCCTGGAGTGATGCCGCCAGGGCCGGCAGCCAGGTGGCCGATGGCCCGGCCAGGTGCCAGCGCGCCAGGGCCGTCAGCTCGCTTTCCTGCGGGTTGATCTCGACGACCGTGGCGCCGTTGCGCGCGGCAATGGCCGGCAGGCTGGCGGCGGGCTGAACGGCGCCACTGGTGCCGGCCACCAGCATCAGATCGCAGTGCTCGGCGATCTCGAAGGCGGCCTGAAGAATGGCCTCATCGAGCGCTTCGCCGAACCAGATCACGTCGGGACGGGCGAGACCTTCGGGATGATGCGGCGAGGGCGGCGGCTTGTGGTCGGCGTGATCGCTCAGCCAGCCTGCGTCGATCTCGCGACGAGTGACCGAGCAGATGCTGCGCTGGATATTGCCGTGCAGCTCCAGCACCGGATCCGAGCCGGCCAGGCAATGAAAGCCGTCGACGTTCTGGGTGATCAAATCGAGCTGCGGCACTTGCGCGGCCAGCTTGACCAGAGCGTGGTGGCCGGCGTTCGGTTCGGTGCGGCCGATCAGCTCGCGGCGCCACTGATACCAGTCCCAGACGGTGGCCGGGTCGCTGGCAAAGCCGTCGGGCGAGGCCAGCTGCATCGGGTCGAAGCGCTCCCAGACGCCGGTCTGGGCGTCGCGAAAGGTCGGAATGCCCGACTCGGCCGATACGCCGGCGCCGGTCAGCACGGCCACTCGCCGGGCCCGGCGCAGGGTGTCGCTCAGATCGGCAGGCAGGCGCTCGGGGTCGCTGCAGGTTATTGTATTCATGCGTGTTTTACTTCCCATGGGGTGAACCTATCGTGGCACACGCGGGCCGGTGAGTGGCTGCTGCAGGCTTCAGCTGTCGTCTTCGCCGGCATCGGGCCGGCGGCCGATACCGTGTTTGCGGACGATGCCGCGCAGCTGGTCGTAACTCAGGCCGAGCTTTTCGGCGGCGCGCGTCTGCTGGCCGCCAGCGGCCGCCAGGGCGGCTTCGGTCAAGCGCCGTTCCTGCTTGTCGAGCCAGGCGCGCAGGTCGATGTTGCCCTTTGCCGGATCCGGCAGGCGGTCGTCCTGGTCTGCGGCCTGCGGTCGCCAGGGCGAGGCAAAAGGGTCGAACTCGATCGTCTCGACCGCCGCTTGCGGTTCTGTGAGACGATAGACCGCCCGCTCGACCACGTTCTTGAGTTCACGCACGTTGCCCGGCCAGGGGTAGGCGAGCAGGGCGTCGATGACGGCAGACGAGAAGCCGGGGAAGAACGGCCGGTTCATCTCGCGGGTCATGCGCATGGCAAAATGTTCGGCCAGCGGCAGGATGTCCTCGCGCCGCTCCCGCAGCGGCGGCAGGGTGATGACATCGAAGGCCAGGCGGTCGAGAAGATCGGCGCGAAAGCGGCCCTCAGCGGCCAGTGACGGCAGGTCGACGTTGCTGGCGCCCACGATGCGCACGTCGACTTCCAGCGGCCGGGTCGAGCCCAGGCGCTCGAACTGACCGTACTCGATCACGCGCAGGATCTTCTCCTGTACCGCCAGCGAGGTGCTGGCCAGCTCGTCGAGAAACAGGGTGCCGCCGTCGGCGCGCTCGAAGCGCCCCGCGCGCTGTCTGGACGCGTCGGTAAAGGCGCCGGCCTCGTGGCCGAACAGTTCGGATTCAAGCAGCGATTCGCTGATTGCCGCGCAATTGAGTTTGACCAGCGGTTGATCCCAGCGTGGCGAGAGATAATGCAGCCGCTCGGCGACTACTTCCTTGCCGGTGCCGCGCTCGCCCACGATCAGCACCGGGCGATTCAGCGCCGCCGCCCGGGAGATGTCCTCGATCACGTCGAGGAACGCCGGGGATTGACCGATGACTGGCTGCTCAGTCGGGCTCATTGGGCTGCGGCCACACCGGTGCAATACCCTTTCGGCGGGCTGCCGGGTGAGCGCAAAATTCCGCATCCGAAGCAGCAAATCCGAAACCAGCGCTCCGGGCCGGAATTGGCAGACACGCTGAATCGGCCCGGGTTTTCGGAGTTGTTTCGGATGTCGTATTTCGGATTGGGTGTTTGCAGTTCAATCACCAACATTGCCTTCCCGGTCGCCATCTCTGCCAGAATACGCGCATGGCCAGGCCCAAGTCAGTGTATACCTGCCGCGAGTGCGGCGCGAGCTCACCCAAGTGGTCGGGGCAGTGCCCCGACTGCCAGGCGTGGAACACCATGGAGGAAGGCGTGGCCGCGGTGCAGGCTGCGGTCAAGGGCCCGAAAGGCCGGGGCAACTGGACCGGCACGGCATCGGCCGCGGTCAGCAATCTGGCCGAGGTGCGGGCGGAGGCCGCCCGCGATCGTCTGTCTTCGGGCCTCAGCGAGCTCGATCGCGTGCTCGGCGGCGGCCTGGTGCCCGGCTCGGTGGTGCTGCTCGGCGGTGATCCGGGCATCGGCAAATCCACGCTGCTGCTGCAGGCCCAGGATGCGGTGGCCGCCGGCCACGGCAGCCTGTATATCACCGGCGAGGAGTCGGCCGCGCAGGTGGCGATGCGCGCGCGCCGGCTGAATCTCGATCCCGCCCGCCTGGACTGCCTGACCGAAACCAGCCTGGAAGTGATTCTGGCCACGGCGGCCGCGCGCAAACCGGCCTTCATGGTGGTGGATTCCATTCAGACGCTGTGGACCGAGGCGCTGCAGTCCGCGCCCGGTGCAGTGGCCCAGGTGCGCGAATGCGCCGCCCGCCTGGTGCAGTTTGCCAAGCAGACCGGCTGTGCCGTGGTGCTGGTGGGCCACGTTACCAAGGAAGGCGCGCTGGCCGGCCCTAGAGTGCTCGAGCACATGGTCGACGCGGTGCTGTATTTTGCTTCTGATTCCGGCAGCCGCTACCGGCTGGTTCGCGCGGTCAAGAACCGCTTTGGCGCGGCCAACGAGCTGGGCGTGTTCGCCATGACCGACAAGGGTCTCAAGGCGGTCGCCAATCCTTCGGCTATCTTTCTGTCGGGTCAGGAAGATCCGGCGCCGGGCAGCTGCGTGCTGGTCACGCGTGAGGGCACGCGGCCGATGATGGTCGAGGTGCAGGCCCTGGTGGCGCCGTCGAATCTGTCCAACCCGCGGCGGGTGGCGGTTGGTGTCGACCCCAACCGCCTGGCGATGCTTTTGGCGGTCATGAATCGCCACGCCGGCGTGGTCGTCGGCGACATGGACGTATTCGTCAGCGTCGCCGGCGGCATGCGGGTGACGGAAACCGCCAGCGACCTGGCCATTGCGCTGGCGATTCAGTCTTCACTGCGGGAAAAACCCCTGCCCCGAGGGCTGGTCGCTTTTGGTGAGGTGGGGCTGGCCGGGGAACTGCGCCCGGTCTACAACGGCGAGGAGCGCCTGCGTGAGGCGGCCGGGCAGGGCTTTGACACCGCGCTGGTGCCCGAAGCCAATCTCAAGGGCGTCAAGGCCCGCATCACCGCCCGCGGCTGCAAGCGCCTGAGTGACGCGCTGGCGGCAGCGCGCGATGTTTGATCAGCGGGCCGGTGCCCGTTCAGGCATAATTCAGGGCCTGCGTGTGAGATTGCCATTCAGGTTTCCTTGGAGAGTCCAGACATGAACCGATGCATTTCGCTTGCCGGTATTGCCAGCGTGCTGATACTGGCGGCCTGCGTGACGATCAACGTGTATTTTCCCGAGGCAGCGGCCGAGCGGGCGGCGGACCGTTTCATCCGCGACGTGCTCGGCGACGATGTGCCGGCGGCGCCTTCGGATGAGCCCCAGGCCGCGCGCACGCCCTGGTGGCACGCGCTCTCGCCGGTTGCCGCAGCGCATGCCCAGAGCCCGGACATCGATATCAACACCCCGCAGATCCAGTCGATCAAGCAGCGCATGGCTCAGCGCCAGCGCGAGCAGCTGGCGGCGTGGTTCGACGCCGGCGCCATCGGTTTTTCGCGCGACGGCCTGGTCGAAATTCGCGAGCGCTCGGCGGTCGGCCTGTCCGAACGCCGCAATCTCGAGCGCGTGGTCAACGAGGAGAACGCTGATCGCAACGCCGTCTATCGCGAAATCGCGATTGCTAATGGCCATCCCGAGTGGGAAGACGATATTCGCGAGACCTTCGCGCGCCAGTGGATCGCGAACGCGAAATCGGGCTGGTACTACCAGCAGGAAGACGGAAGCTGGACGCGGAAATAGGTGGGTTGGCTAGTTGGCTAGTTGCGCCGGGGTCTGTGAGAACCTGTTTGCAAAGCTCCAGGCTCACCGCAAAATCATTGCTAACCAGCTAACCAGCTAACCAGCTAACCAGCTAACCAGCTAACCAGCTAACCAGCTAACCAGCTAACCAGCTAACCAGCTAACCAGCTAACCAGCCAACCAGCTAACCAGCTAACCAGCTAACCAGCTAACCAGCTAACCAGAAACAGGTATTCATGGGAAGAAGACGTCGTCGCCTGCCGACAGAGCCGATCACGGTTGAAATCAGCGATCTCTCGCACGACGGGCGCGGCGTGGGGCGGCACGGCGACAAGGCCGTGTTCGTGCACGGTGCGCTTCCGGGCGAGACCGTTTCGGCTCGGCTGATCGGGCGCAACCGGCGTTTTGACGAAGCGCTGTGTGAAGAAGTGATCGCGGCTTCGCCCGAGCGCGTCGAGCCTGATTGCCCGTGGTTCGATCGCTGCGGCGGCTGTGCGCTGCAGCATCTCGATCACGCCGCCCAGATCGAATGGAAGCACAAGCGCCTGGTCGACAACCTCGAGCGCATTGGCGAGGTGCGTCCCGACGAGTGGTGGCAGCCGATCGCGGCCGAGCCCTGGTATTACCGCCGCCGCAGCCGCTTGAGCGCGCGGCGGGTCAAGGGCAAGGGGCGCGTGCTGGTGGGGTTTCGTGAGCCGCAGGGCCGGTTCGTGGCCGATATCGGCGACTGCCGGGTACTGCATCCGGACTTCAGCGACCGCCTGCAGAGCCTGTCCGACCTGATTGGCGAGCTTTCGGTGGACGACGCCGTGCCGCAGATCGAGACCGCCAGCGGTGATGACGCCTCGGCGATGGTCATCCGCCATATGCGCGAGTTGACGGCCGACGATGTCATGGCGCTCAAGCGCTGGTCAGACGAAAATGGCATTGCGGTTTATCTCCAGCCCAAAGGGCCCGAGACCGTGCACAGGCTCTGGCCCGATGAACACGAGTTGAGCTATCGGCTCGACGATTTCGGTCTGGAGCTGGCTTTTCACCCGCAGCATTTCATTCAGGTCAACGCCGCGATCAATCGTGCGCTGGTTGCCCGGGCGCTGGAGCTGCTCGATCCGGGGCCGGAAGATCGCGTGCTTGACCTGTTCTGCGGCCTGGGCAATTTCACCCTGCCGCTGGCTACCCGCGCCGGTCACGTTACCGGCATCGAGGGCGCAGCCGAATTGATCGAGGCAGCCGGTGCCAACGCCCGACGCAACCAGCTTGATAACGTCGAGCTCGACGTGGCCGATCTCACCGCGGATGTGTCTTCCCGGCCCTGGTACCGCGCCGGCTTCGACGGCGTGCTGATCGATCCGCCGCGCAGCGGCGCGTTCGAGGTGCTGCCGATGATTGCCGGTTCAGGGGCGAAGCGGGTGGTTTATGTCTCCTGCAACCCCGGCACGCTGGCGCGCGATGCCGGTGAACTCACGCGTCAGCACGGCTTTCGCCTGGTCGGAGCGGGTATTGCCGATATGTTTCCGCATACTGCGCACGTTGAATCCATCGCCCTGTTCGAGCGCATATGAGTCGAACCTTGCCGCTGGGGCCGTTGATCGTGGGTATCGACGGCACCGAGCTTGACCAGGCCACCGCTGAGCGCCTTTGCCATCCGGCCGTGGGCGGTGTGATCCTGTTTGCCCGCAATTACGCGTCGCCCGATCAGCTGCGCGCGCTGACCGCTGCCATTGCCGCGCTGCGTTCGCCGCGCCTGCCGGTCACCGTTGATCAGGAGGGCGGGCGGGTGCAGCGCTTCCGGGCGGGGTTTACGCCGCTGCCGCCGCCGGCGGTGATCGGGCGCTGGTATCGTACGTATCCCGATCGCGCCCGCGATCTGGCCTACCGCCACGGCCGCGTGATGGCCGCCGAGCTGCTCGGTCACGGCGTCGATCTGAGTTTTGCTCCGGTGCTTGATCTGGATCGCGGCAGCACCGTCATTGGCGATCGCAGCATGAGCTCGGATCCCGAGGCCGTCGCCGATCTGGGTGCTTTCTACACTGCCGGAATGAAGGATGCGGGCATGCGCTGCTGCGCCAAGCATTTTCCGGGGCACGGCTCGGTGGCGGCCGACTCTCATCATGAAGTCGTGGTCGACAACCGCGACCTCAGTGCCCTGGATGAAGATCTGGCGCCGTTTGCCGAACTCGCCGCGCGGCTTGACAGCATCATGATGGCGCACGTTTGCTATCCGGCGCGCGATCCAGAGCCTGCCGGATTCTCGCGTGCCTGGGTGGTCGATATCCTGCGGGAGCGACTGGGGTTCGACGGGCTGGTGATTTCCGACGATCTGGATATGGCGGGCGCCGCGCCGGCCGGCGCTCTGGCCGAGCGCGTTTCGAAATCGCTGGCGGCCGGTTGCGATGCGGTGCTGGTCTGCCGCCCGGAATCGGTGCGCTCGCTGCTCGAGGATGACAGCCAGTGGCCGGTGCCGCCGGCTGGCAAGCTGGAGCGACTCTACGGCCGGGCCATGGCCAGCCTTGATGAGCAACTGCTGGTGCCCGAGTTCCGGGCCTGGCGCGACTCGCTCAGGGCGCTTTGCCGCTGAGCGCCAAACCCGGGATCAGGAATCAGGGACAAGCATGCAAGAACTATTCGATTATTTCAGCAGCCTCGCCGGGGTTCCTACCTGGCTGATCAAGGCCTTCGTCATTGTGCTGGCAGCCTTGCTGCTCGAGCTCGTTTACCGCATCTTCATCACCCACCTCGGTCGCCTGGCCGACCGCAGTACACACCTGTGGGACAACGCCCTGGTCCACGCCGGCCAGCGCCCGATTTCGCTGTTGATCTGGTGGCAGGGGCTGGTGATCGCCGCGCGCGCGATTGCGCCCCACACCGAGGTTGTGGCCTTTGCGCCCGAGTTTCTCGACATTGCCCAGCAGCTCGGCGTGGTGGTGGGAGCCACCTGGTTCCTGTTTCGTCTGAGTACCGGTTTCGAGAGGGCCTTCATTGCGCATCGGCGCATGCGCGACGAGCACGTCGACGTGACCACCGTGACCGTGCTTGCCCGTATCGTGCGCATTGCCTTCGTGGTCACCGGCATTCTCACCGGCCTGAGCATTCTCGAGATTCCGATTTCGGGCCTGCTGGCCGCCGGCGGCGTCGGCGGTCTGGCCGTGGGCATGGCCGCGCGCGACATGCTGGCCAATTTCTTCGGCGGCTTTACCGTCTTCATGGATCGGCCGTTTTCGGTCGGCGACTGGGTGCGCTCGCCCGACCGCGAGATCGAGGGCACGGTCGAACGCATCGACTGGCGCATCACCACCATCCGCAAGTTCGACAAGCGCCCGATGTACGTGCCCAACGCCACCTTCACGACGGTGACGCTGGAAAACCCCTCGCGCATGAGTCATCGCCGCATTGCCGAGCATATCGGCGTTCGCTACGATGACTTCGGCGTGCTGCGCGAGCTCGTCAAGGCCATCCGCGCCTACGTCATGAGTCATGAAGATCTCGATACCACGCAGACGACGATGGTGCACTTCGATCGTTTCGGCCCGAGCTCGCTCGACATCATGCTCTACTGCTTCACCAAGACCGTGGTCTGGACCGAATACCATGAAAAGCGCGAAGACGTGCTGCTCGGCATCGGCGAAATCATCGAGGCCCACGGCGCCCAGGTCGCTTTCCCGACGCGCACGCTCAAGGTCGACATGGGTGAAGCGCTGGCCGATGAGGTGCGCGAATCGATCATGAACCCGTCCGGTAACGACAACGGAGGCCGTGGTGGTGAAGGCTGAAGCCGCTGCGGACAGTCCGCACTGGCCCGCCGGGGCCGAGTGCCTGTTCGGAGCGGAACAGGTGCATGCCGCGCTCGATGCGCAGGCCAGGCGCGTTGCCGAGAGGTTTGCCGCCGATGATCGACCGCTGGCCATCATTGCCCTGATGAAAGGCGGCATGTACCCGGCCATCGAGCTGGGCCGCCGCCTGCGCGGCGCGGTGCGTTTCGACTATGTGCACGCCACGCGCTATCGCGAGGCCACGCGCGGGGGCAGCATCGATTGGCAACACTGGCCGCAGCAGCCGACCGGTGATGGTCCACTGCTGCTGGTCGACGATATTCTCGACGAGGGCTACACCCTCGCCGCGGTGGCGGAGCGCTTTCGCGAGCAGGGCTGCGAGCAGGTCGGTACGGTCGTTCTGGCGCGCAAACAACACGATCGCGGCCTCGATCGCGGCTGGGTCGATGAGTTTGCCCTCGAGGTGCCCGATCGCTACGTGTTTGGCTGCGGCATGGACTATCGCGGGCTGTGGCGCCAGCTCGACAGCATCTGGGCGCTGCCGGCATGAGTCTGGGCATCATCGGCGGCACCGGGGCGCTGGATCTGTTCGATGTGCATGAACAACAGCGCATGGACACCCGCTATGGGCGACCATCGGCCGCGCTGGCCAGAGTCACCGCGGGCGCAAACGACGCCTGGTTTCTGGCCCGCCACGGCCGGCCGCACCGCATGCCGCCGCATCGCATCAATTATCGCGCCAATATCGATGCCCTCCATCGGCTCGGCGTCGACCGCATCATCGCGATCAACGCGGTGGGCAGCATGAGCCCGCAAACGGGTCCGGGGGCGCTGGTTGTGCCCGATCAGCTGCTGGACTACACCTGGGGTCGTGCGCACAGCTTCAGCGATGATGACATCAGTCCGCTGCAGCACGTCGAGTTCGGCGAGCCCTTCGCCGGCCCGACCCGTCGGGCCCTGCTGGCGGCGTGCGCACGCGCCGGGATCGACTGTGTCGACGGTGGCTGCCTGGCCGTCACTCAGGGACCGCGCCTGGAAACCGCCGCAGAAATCCGACGGCTGAGCCGGGACGGCGCCACGCTGGTGGGCATGACCGCCATGCCGGAGGCGTCGCTGGCGCGTGAGGCCGGCATGGACTACGCCAGCCTGTGCGTGGTGGGCAACCTGGCGGCCGGCCTCGGCGAGCAGGGCGTCAGCGAACAGGCTGTCCACGCAGCTTTGTCGAAAGCCATGGGGCGGGTGCAAGCGCTGTTTGCGGCCCTGGAGCCTGTGGCAGCGCTCTGAATGGGCTGTGGGCCCGCCCCTGGGGCCGCGAAGTGTGACCCGCTTCTCCCTGATTCTGCTTGGTTTTTTCTCGATTCGATCTTATCCTGTAAGTTATCGTCAAATGAACCGGCGAGGATCCGAGAATGCCCGAAACCCCCAGTCTTTCCGTACTCGAAACCGGCCAGAAGGAGCGGACCGTCATGCGGTCGCTGCTCAATCTTGCCGGTGTGCGCAACGGGGGGGGAACCTGGCGAGTGCTCGACGAGCCCGGTGGCGACGTGACCATTGTCGATGTCGACACTGAAGCCGGTGAGTCGCGCTGGCGCGAGCTGCGCGAGTCCGGGCACAGTCCGATTGCGCTCACCCGTCGCCGGGAATTTGCGGCCGAGCACGTGCTCAACAAGCCCTTGCGTTCGCGCGAATTCCTCAACCTGCTCGAGCGCCTGAGCTCCCGGGACGAGGCGGCACCGGAGCCTGAACGCAAGCAGGCGCCAGAGACGGCCGGGAAAGGGGCAACCGAGTGGCTCGGACTCGAGCAACCCCACGATCCCGATTACGCCACCCTGGCCGAACACCTGCGGCGGCAAACCTGGAACAGTCCGGTTGCGATTGATCGCGCCGGCTGGCCGCGCCTGGTGATCGATCCCGGCTCCGGCAGCTGGTTCTACGACGGGCCCATGGCCGACATGAAGCCCCAGACCTTTGCCCAGGCGCTGCCGGCATCGGCCGGCAAACCGGTTTCCAGCGCTGACCTGGTGGCCGAGGTGGAAAGCGTCGTCCGCCGCCCGCTGAGCGAATTGAAGTGGTTCGCCGGCCTGGCCCAGGCGCGTGGCCGGCTGCATCCGGATCTGCTGGGAGACGTGCAGTTCATGCTGACCCAGGCGCCGAGCGAGGCAATGAAGAACGAGCGCTATGCGCAGCTCGCCCGCATTCTGATCCGCGCGCCGTTGAGCATCGACGAGCTGCACCGCCAGTCGGGCGAATCACCGGAAAATATCGCCGCCTTTCTCAACGCCTGCTATACGACAGGACGGTTGTTGGTCAATCGAGCTGTGGCGGCGGTGGGGTTTTGAACCAGGGGCGTTGAACACGCCTGAAGCTCTCAGGCACCAAGCGCCAGATCCCAGACAAATTCGAATGATCGAAACGCCAATGTTCGAAACGGCCTGCGGCCGGCTTCGGAATTTGCGGTCGCCCCGGATCAGCGAGATCTGGTTCTGATCGTTGAAGAGTGAGTCATCGAGATTTGTATTGATTTTCCCGCATGTTGCTCGCTTTCCCCGGCGAGCGCCCGCCAGCCTTCAGTATTTCAACCTGACTTCTCCGATCCCCGGTACTCCGCTGAGCGCGGCCAGCAGTTCCGTCGACGGCGTGACGCGCCAGTTTTCTCCAAGCTCCAGCACGGCGCGGGCTGACTGGTTGCGGTACTGGATGACCACCGGCGTGTGGCCCTGGCGGTAGGGCTGCAGGGCGGCGGCGAGATCCTGTCTCAGCGCCTTCGGCGGCCGGTCGATCTCGACATCCACGTGTCTGGCAAACTGAGAGCGGGCTTCGTCGACGCTCATGACCTCGTCGGCCACCATGCGATAGCCGCCGCGGAAGCTGTCGACTTCCACCCGCCCCTTGACGATGACGATCTCGTCGGCCAGAAGCCGCTCGCCGATCTGCTGGAACAGACGATCGAATACGGCAACCTCCAGCCGCGCCGTGCCGTCATCGAGGGCGATGAAGGCGCCCTTGCCGGGGCGGCGCCGAATGGCGGCAATCAGGCCGGCCAGGGTCATTGGCCGGCCCTGACCGCGACGGCCGCTGTGGCCACCACCACCGTGGCCGATCAGCGCTTCGATACCGTCAAGCGTGGTGGTTGTGGTGTTTGCCAGCTCGTCGCGCAGCTCGTCCATCGGGTGGCCGGAGAGGTAAAGCCCCAGGGTTTCCTTTTCTGCACGCAGCCGCTGGCGCAATGTCCAGTCACGCAGCTCGGGCAGCGGGCGTTCTTCGAAGGCGGTCTCACTCTGGGCGGACACGCCGCCGAAAAGGCTCGACTGACCGGCTTCGCGGTCGGCCTGGTAGCGCTCGGCTTCGGCCACGGTGTCCGGCAGGCTTTGCATCAGGGCCGCGCGGTTGCCGTGCAGGCTGTCGGCGGCACCGGAGCGGATCAGGGTCTCGAGCGTGCGGCGGTTGAGCCGCGACAGATCCACCTCGCGGCACAAGTGAGCCAGCGAGGTGAAGCCGCCGCAGCGGGTGCGAATATCGACCAGGTTTTCCACGGCCCCCTTGCCCACGCCCTTGAGCGCACCCAGGCCGTAGCGGATGGCGCCGTTTTCGACCTCGAAACGATATGCCGAGCGGTTGACGTCGGGCGGCAGGATTTCCAGGTCCATCAGCCGGCAGTCCTCGATCAGGTTGGCGATCTTGTCGGTCTTGTCGAGGTCGGCCGAAAGCACGGCTGCCATGAACTCGGCCGGGTAGTGCGCCTTCAGCCAGGCGGTGTGATAGGCCACCAGGGCGTACGCGACCGAGTGCGACTTGTTGAAGCCGTAGCGGGCGAAGGTCTCCATCAGGTTGAAGATCGACTGGGCCTGGTCTTGTTCGATGCCCTTGTCGGCGGCGCCGGAGACGAACAGCTCGCGCTGGCGCTCCATTTCCTCGGCGTTCTTCTTGCCCATGGCGCGGCGCAGCAGGTCGGCGGCACCGAGGCTGTAGCCGGCCAGCTCCTGGGCAATCTGCATGACCTGCTCCTGATAGAGGATCACGCCCCAGGTGGGTTCGAGAATGGGTTCGGCCAGTGGGTGCGGATAGCGCACCGGCGCCCGACCGTGTTTGCGGTCGATGTATTCCTCGACCATGCCGGCATCCAGCGGGCCCGGACGGTATAGCGCCACGGCGGCGACAATGTCGTTGAAGCTGTCGGGCTTGAGCTTGCGCAGCATCTCCTTCATGCCCGGGGATTCGAGCTGGAACACGGCGGTGGTGTGCGCCGCGCGCAGCAGTTCGAAGGCCTTGGCGTCGTCGAGCGGCACGTCGTCGAGGTCGATCGGCGCCTCGCCGGAAGTCTCGCGTGTGGCGTTCACCGCCCGCAGTGCCCAGTCGATGATGGTCAGGTTGCGCAAGCCGAGAAAGTCGAACTTGACCAGGCCGATTTCCTCGACATCGTTCTTGTCGAACTGGGTGAGCACCGACTGCCCGTCGGGCTCAGTGTAGAGCGGGGTGTAGTCGGTCAGGGGGCCGGGGGCGATCACCACGCCGCCGGCGTGCTTGCCGGCGTTGCGCGAAAGGCCTTCGAGCGAGCGCGCAAGGTCGAGGATCGAGCGGGTGTCGTCTTCCCGCTCGTAGCGGGCCTTGAGTTCGGGCTCTTCGTCCAGCGCCTTGCCCAGGGTGATGTCGAGCTGGTTGGGAATGAGCTTGGCAATGGAATCGACAAAGCCGTAGTTGTAGCCGAGCACGCGCCCGCAGTCGCGCACCACGGCCTTGGCCGCCATGGTGCCGTAGGTGATGATCTGCGCGACCTGGTCGCGACCGTAACGCTGGGCGACATACTCGATCACGCGGTCGCGGCCCTCAACGCAGAAGTCGATATCGAAGTCGGGCATGGAAACCCGTTCAGGGTTGAGAAAGCGCTCGAATAAAAGCTCGTAACGCATTGGATCCACGTCGGTGATCCCGAGACACCAGGCCACGACAGAGCCGGCGCCCGAGCCGCGTCCGGGCCCGACCGGCACGCCGTTGGCGCGCGCCCAGGCAATGAAGTCGGCCACGATCAGGAAGTAGCCCGAAAAGCCCATCGAGACGATGACCTTCAGTTCGCGTTCGAGGCGCTGGTCATAGTCGTCTCGCGACAGATCGTCGGCCAGGCCGTGGCGTTCGAGGCGTTGCTCGAGGCCCTCGAAGGATTTGACCCGAACAAAGTCATCCTCCGTGTCTCCCTCCGGAACCGGGAAGGCGGGCAGAAAGTATTCGCCCAGACGCAGTTCGAGATTGCAGCGCCGCGCCAGGTGCAGGGTGTTCTCCAGCGCCACCGGCAGATCAGCGAAGAGCTCAGCCATTTCCTCGCCGCTTTTCAGGTACTGCTCGTCGACATAATCGCGCGGCCGACGCTTATCGTCGAGCAGCCGGCTCTGATGGATGCACACGCGGGCCTCATGCGCGAAGAAGTCGTCGCGGGTCAGAAAGCGCACGTCGTTGCTGGCCACCACCGGCAGCTGGCGGCGAACGGCCAGGTCGAGCAGCCCGGACTCGATCACGCGTTCGTTTTCCCGGCCCATGCGCTCCAGCGCCAGATAAAGGCGGTCCGGAAACAGGGCTTCCCAGTCTTCCAGGCGACTCTGCGCCAGGCTGCGCTGGCCGCCGGCCAGCGCCTCGCCGACATCGGACTGGCGTCCGAGCAGCGCGATCAGCCCCTGAGTATGGCCTCGCAGCCAGGCCGGATGCACCCGCGGCTGACCGCGGAAGCGACCGTCGAGAAAACTCCGCGAGAGAATCCGGCACAGGTTGAGGTAGCCCTCCCGATCCTGCACCAGCAGGGTGACGACGCCGAACCGTTCGGCATCGGCAACGTCCTGGACGCGCAGATCGGCACCGACGATCGGCTTGATGCCTTTCGCCATCGCCGCGCTGAAGAATTTGACCAGCCCGAACAGGTTGTGCCAGTCGGTTACCGCCACCGCCGGCATGCCGAGCGCGGCCGCGCGCTCGACCAGCTCACCGATACGCACCATGCCGTCTTCGAGCGAGTATTCGGTATGCAGCCGCAGATGAACGAAGGGCGGCGTGGAGGTTCGGGGGGCTTCGTCGGGCATTGGGGGATTATAGACGGAAGGGGCTTTGGAATAAGTGTTAAGTGTTAAGTGTGAAGTGTAAAGTGTTGGGAGTTCAGGGGGTTATGCGGGTTATTTGATGTGTCGTGCCACTTTAGTTGGGCGTCTCCCAAGCAGTGGGTCGCCTGGTGTTCGGGCACTTGCCCACCCTGCGGCTGCGCCCCAATCAACAGCACTCACCCAACCAAGCCCGCCACTTCACACTTCACACTTAACACTTTTTAGTCAACCTTCCTCCCAATCATCCGAACCCCCAAAATCAGCGCAGTGGCGCCGACCGGCAGGCACAGCCACCACGGCACGCCGAAGCCGGCCGGCAGGGTGCCCAGCACGATGGCGATGACGCCGGCAAACATGGCGTAGGGCAGCTGGGTGCGCACGTGTTCGACGTGGTCGCACTGGCTGGCCATCGAAGACAGGATGGTGGTGTCGGAAATGGGCGAGCAGTGGTCGCCCCACACGGCGCCGCCGAGCACCGCGGCCACGGTGCCGTAGAGAATCGGCATGTGCTCGCTGCCCTCCATGCCGTTGCCGGTCATCAGTACCCAGCTCAGGGGCAGCATCAGCGGCAGCAGAATGCCCATGGTGCCCCAGCTCGAGCCGGTGGCGAAAGCGGTGGCTGCCGCCAGCACGAAGACCAGGGTGGGCAGCAGGCCCGGATGCAGGCGGTTGCCCAGCAATTCGGCAAGAAACCCTGCGGTGCCCAGCTCGCCGGTCATGCCCGATAGCGCCCAGGCCAGCACCAGGATGACCACCGCCAGGAGCATGCTGCGCAGCCCGGTGAACCAGGCCGCCATCAGCTCGGCGGTGCTCAGGCTGCGGTGCAGGACGGTCATGACTACCGCCGCCAGCACGCCCAGCAGCGAACCCCAGAGCAGAGACTTGTAGGGATCGGCGGTACCGATGACTTCCTGGAGCGTTTCGCCTTCGCCGCTGAGAAACAGCCCGCCCACGACCGAGAAAATCAGGACCAGAACCGGCACGATGGCGTTGCGCGCCAGAAGCGGCGTGCGCTCGCCGGGCTGGACCTGCTGCATGTCATCGTCGATCAGCGAGGTGCTGACGGCGTCCGGCGCTACCCGGCCGTGATCACGCGCCCGCCTTTCGGCCTTGTACATGGGACCGAAATCGCGGCCGTAGAGCACCACGGCAAAGACCAGCACCAGCGCAAACAGCGGGTAGAAACTGTAGGCGATGGAGTGCAGGAACACGAAATAGGCGTTGGCTTCCAGGCCGGCGATGTTTTCGATCGCGCTGCGGATCAGGCCGACCTCGTAGCCGATCCAGGTCGTGACCAGGGCGAGGCAGGCGATCGGGGCGGCCGTGGAGTCCACCAGGTAGGCGAGCTTTTCACGCGAAATCTGCATGCGGTCGGTCACCGGGCGCATGGTGTTGCCCACTACCAGGGTGTTGGCATAGTCATCGAAGAAGATGGCCAGGCCCATGGCCACGGTGGCCAGGCTGGCGCGCATGGCGCTGTCGGCATAGTCGACGATGCGCTCGACGACGCCGTGCAGGCCGCCGTTTTTGGAAATGATGCCCACCAGTCCGCCGACCATCATCGAAAACAGGATAACCGCGGCGTGGTCGGGGTTGGCCAGCGCATTGACGATATGCAGCTCGAAGGTTTCGAGCATGGCCACCCACAGGCCGATCAGGGAAAAATCGTGCAGTGCCCAGGCGCCGAGCCAGATGCCCACGAACAGGGCCGGAACCACCTGCCGCAGCAGCAGCGCCAGGGCAATGGCGACCAGCGGCGGCAGGACCGAAACCCAGCCGAAGTGGCCGGCTTCTTCGACCGCGGCAAACAGGACAGGACTGGCGAGCAGGGCGGTGCACAGCGCCACCAGGCGCAGCGTGAGGATGAGGTTTTTATTCATTGGATTCCCGACATCGAATCGATGGCATTCTGGCACTTCAGGTAGCGCTTTGCCATCCCCGAGTGCTGGTCGTGTGGTTGCGGAAAGCTTGCGTACCAGCGGCGCCGCAGTTCAGCCAGTTCTCCGGCCAGATCGGTCGCGGTGCTGCGTTCACTCATGCGCTGGGCCAGGCGCTCGACCTGATGGTTCATGCGCGCTTCGCGGTCTTCTGCAGGCGAGTCCAGTCCGGCAAGAAATTCCAGCTCGATGAGCACCTGTCGCGCCCGAGCGCCGTTGTCGGCCACTTGCTGTGCCAGCTCGTCGTCGCCGAGCGCGTCGTCGTCGAGCGCCTCCAGCGCAGCTCTCAGGCGATTGGCCTGAGGTTCGTCGATGGCCAGCTCGGGCGGCGCGGGGGGCATGTCCCGGCCTTCGCGGCGCGCCAGCCAGGCCTGCTGAACGTGCTCGGCCAGTCGGTCGAGTTGTTCGCTGGCTTGGCGGCGGGCGGCCCTTTCATGATCGTGAACGCGCTTTTCAAGCCGTTGCCGCGCGCTTTCGAAGCGCTCGGCCAGCCTGGCCGGGCGCTGCTCGGCCGCTTCCCATTCGGATTCGACGGTGCGGAACCGGCCGCGTGCCTGGTCGAGTTCGCTGTCGTCGACGGTCGCCAGCGCTTCGGCCTGGGTCACCAGTTCTTCCAGCGCGGCGTACTCGGCCTGGCGCTGTTGACGTTGCTCATCCTGCTCGCCGCGCAGCTTCTCGAACAGCGGGTCGATGGGGGCGCGAAATTCGGTCCACAGCTGCTGCTCGATGCGCCGGCGACCGCTGCCGGCATCGCGCCAGCGCACCTGCAGGGCCTTGGCCTTGTCGATGGCGGTCTTGAGGTCGGCTTCGTGCTCGAGCGCCTGGGCTTCGCGGATCAGACCGCGCTTGCGCACTTCAATGGCTTCGAAGGCCTGATCCAGCCGGCCGGAAAGGGCGTCCATGAGCGCCCGCAGCCGCGCCGCCGCTTGCCCGCGTGACTTCGGCGGCAGGTCGTCGAGACGCCGGATGGCCAGGCGCGCACCGCGCACGAATTGCGTGAGTGTCTTGATGTCGCTGTCTTCTGCCTCGGCTGCGGCATGACCGCGCTCGACAAACGTGTCGAGCTGTTGCTCGTTATCGGTCTGGACTTCGTGGCGCTTTTCGAAGTAGGGCTGAGCTTGCTCGAAGGCCTGTTTGCAGGCCGTCTGGAAGCGGCGCCACTGGCCCGTGGGCGCAGCGTAGCGGCGTTTGTCGCCGGGCAGCACTTCCAGGGCTTCAAGCTGCTGCCACTCCCGACGCGCTTCTTTCAGCGCTGCCGAGATGGCGTCGGGATGCTGCCCGGAGTCGGCGAGCTGTTCGATTCGCTCGATGATTTCGTCGCGGTGCTGGTTGTTGGACCAGTGTTCCCAGTTGCGCATTTCTCGCAGGCGGCCTTCCAGGCGGGCAAGGCGGCCGGCAGCTTCGCGCGGCCTCTGGCGCGGCTTGAGCCGGCTCATGCGGCGGCGCAGTTCGCGCAGCCCGGCCTGGGCGGCGGCCGTGTCGCCTGCTTCGATCACCCCGGCGACGGTGTCGAGTTCCTGCGGCCAGTTGGTGCTGTCCGGCGCGGGCGTCGGAGCCGATTCTGGTTTCGGTTGCCGGCGCGGTGCGGCCGTGACGGCGCGCTCCCGGCGCTTTTGCAGCGCCCGCAGAATCGGCAGGGCACGCTCGCGCAGCGCCTGGTCGGCGGGAACGGGAACGGCGATGGCCTGCCAGGCGCGATCGAAATCGCCCAGCAGTCCGGCGGCCTGATTCGAGTCGATCTCCGGCGGATCGGGCAGGGCCTCCAGGCGCTCGACAACGGCGCTCAGCTGTTGGTTGGCTGCGTCCTCCTCCGGGACGGTGTCGGCCGACGGCTGCGCGTCTTGTGTTTGCGCGCGCGGCTCGCGCCGCGGGGCGTCCACTGCGCGGCGGGCGATGGCCAGGGCGCCGGAAAAGCGGCGCTCCAGCGCCGCCGGCGGCTTGTGGCAGGCCTGCCAGGCGGTTTCCAGTGCCTCGAGCTCGGTTCGCGGCGGCCCGTCGTGTTCGCCGCGGGCCAGGCGCTCGGCGCGCTCGACCAGGCGGGCGGCGGTGGCGGCGCCGAGGTCGTGTTGCCCGCTGCCCGCCTGCAGGGCATCAAGCCGCTCGGCAACCGCCTGCGTGCGGCGCTTGTTGCGGCGCCTCAAGGCATCATGCATGCGCTCCAGAGTCGAGATCCGGTCGATGCGCTCGATCAGCGACAGCGCGAGTTGATGATCGCTTTCTGCAATTGCGCAGTCGCCCAGAAAGCCGGGAGAGTCGATGCGCGCAAGCGCCTCGGCGCGCACGGCGCTTTCGGGCGCCTGGCGGGCCGCCCGGCGGATGAATTCGTCGTGATCGATGCGGCGCAACCACTCCAGCCGCTCCTTGAGCAGCTTGTCGTTGGCTTTGTCAATGACCGCCCGGAACAGAAAGGCGTCGGCAGCCTCGACAATGGCGCTGTCGGACTCGCGCAGCCGGGCATCGAGCCAGAAGGGTTCGGTGTTGATGCGGCGCAGAGCGGCCAGACGTACAGTGGCCGATTCGTCGTGTTCGGCAATACGGCCCAGCTGCTGCACCAGCTCCGGATCCTCGTTTTCGGCAACGGCCTGCGCCCGAACGGCGGGGTCCTTTCGCTGCCAGGGCTTTCCGAAAAACCTTGCCTTGATGCTCATGACCGTTTGTTCCCCTCCTGTTGAAGCGTGGGTGATTGTGGTTTCGCCGCGCCAAAATGCCTATCAGGTCAGCTGCTGTACCATCCGGAAGCCGGCCACCCAGGTGCCGACGGCGGAGCCGAGATTGGACAGGAAGAACACCAGCAGAACCCGCGAAACGCGGTTTTTCCACCAGCCTGAAAGTCGAACCACATCATCGCGCAGGCTTTCGAAGTCGCCCACCCGTGGTTTTCGCAAGCCCGCCTCGACCGCACCCGTGACCATGCCGGCACCGATCGTGGGGTTGAGAGAGGTCAGCGGCGCGGCCAGCAAAGCGGTGACGACGGTCAGCGGATGGCCGCCGGCAATCAGCGCGCCCAGCGCCGAGAGCGTGCCGTTGATCACCACCCAGGTGGCTACCAGCGCCCAGCCCAATTCCGGCGAGCGCGAAAATCCGATGATGAAACCGGTGGCGACCAGGGCGAGAACCAGCCAGGGCAGCGATTTCAGGAATCGCGATGCCGGCGGCATGGCGTTGAGCTGTGCCACCGTGTCAGCCGGCGGTCTTGAGTGCTCGCCGTCGCCGTTGCTCTGGTTCTCGCTCTGGTCCTGGTCCTGGCCCTGGCCCTGCAGTGCCTTGCTGGTGCCTTCCAGGTGGCCGGCGCCGATCACGGCGAGGACCCGGCGCGGGGCGCGATTCTCGTTTTCCTGCCGCAGGCGCGCCGCCATGAAGCGGTCGCGCTCGGCAATCAGCGCGTCGTAGAGTTCCGGTGCGTTTTCGGAGAACTCGCTGAAGGTCTCGGTGAGCAGGTCGCCTTGCTTGAGGCGCTCGATGTCTTCCTCGGCGACCTCCTGACGCGAAAACATGGACATGACCAGGCCGTTGAGCATCAGCCAGCGCTTCCACCACGACAGCCGCCGGGAGGCGCGCCGCAGGGTGATGCCGATATCGCGGTCGATGAGCTGCACCGGCAGCCCGGATCGACGCGCTGCCTCGATGGCCATCTTCATTTCTGCGCCGGGCTCGATGCCGAACTGCTCGGCAATGCGGCGCTGGTAGGCCGACAGTGCCAGCGAGGCCATCATCATGCCGGCCTTGCCCTGGCGGATGATCTGGAACAGATTCATGTCGCGCCAGGCGTCGCGTTCGGTCAGGGACTGGTAACGCGGGGCGCACAGCTCGATGGCCACGGCGTCGTAGTGGCCGCTGTCGATCAGGCGCTCTACCGCCTCGGCGCTGGTGCGCGAGACGTGGGCGGTGCCGAGCAGTACGTAGTCCACGCCGTCGCGGGTCACCTGGCGGACGGGCTCGTCACCAAAGAGGTCGGACGGTTCGGGTGTCGTCGAGGCAGATGTCATCAAGGCTGGTTCGGCAAAACAATGCAGCAGTTTAGCTGATCGGGAAGGCTTGCGAGCGCCGCAAGACCGGCGGGTTGCCCCATGAATGCCGAAAACTTCCGCCGCGGCCCCCGCGAGCGCGGGGCGACCTGCGACCGGAGGGGAATCAGTGGCGGTTCGTTTCGCTCTGCGGGCGGGTGGAGGTCCGCCAGTGGACGAGTTTCAGCGCCTCGTCGAGCAGGATTTCCGGGTCGTCCTCCTCGGCCAGGTCGGGAAATTGCACGGCAAAGCGAACCTCGATGGGCACTTCCATGCTGGAAAAGCGCATGCGGCTGCCCACCAGGCGCTGGCGCAGCCGGCGGACCAGAACCCGTGCTCCGTCGCGTCCGGTGGCCATGAGGATCACGCTGTAGAGGTCATCGGCGGTTCGGTGAATACTGTCTTCGTTGCGGAGCACATCGACCAGGATTCGGTCGAGATTGCGCATCACGGCATCGGCCCAGTGGCGGCCAAAACGGTTGTTGAGCTGCCAGTAGCCCTGAAACTGGATATGCAGCAGCGACAGTTCGAGGCGCTGGCGCTGATGAAAGCTGATGGTCTGCTGCAGGCGCCGGCAGTAGCTGGCCGGCTCTTCGGGCTGCTGAAACGGGCTCTGCGGCCTGGTGGCCGGCGCCAGCTCCGAAGGCAGGCCGACAATGCGCGGGGCGGCCGGCGCTGAGGCGCGGTTGTCGGCCACCAGCGCATGGCGCAGATCCTCGGGACTGAAGGGTTTGGTGATGAAGTCGCTCGCGCCTTCGCTGATGGCCAGTTCGCGCGCGCTGGCTTCATCGTTGCCGGTCACCACCAGAATGGGCAGCTGGCGAATGCGCTGCTCCGAAGACTGGCGAATGCGCCGGATCAGCTCGTGGCCGTCCATTACCGGCATCATCAGATCGGTGAAGACCAGATCGATCTGATCGTCGCCGTTCAGCCGGCGCCAGGCGTCGCGCCCGTCTTCAGCCAGCACCACCTCGCAGTGGTCATGCAGAAACCGGCTGCCTGCATAGCGCATCAGCCGGGAGTCGTCGACAAACAGCACGCGCCGATGCCGGCTGGATTGATCGATTACCTGCAGCATGGATTCCTGCCTGCCCGATATTGCGGTGGCTACCGCTTCCCTGCGAATGGTCATTCTGCGTCATGTGCTCCTAGCGTGCAACTTATCCACAGCCGGCCCCGATCTATTGCGGTGCAGTTTCGCGAATGTAAATGCGCTGGCTGTTGCCGTCAAACAGGCCGAAAGTGGCGCGCGCTTCGGGGTTGTCGTCGAAAGCACCGCTGTCCTCGAGATCGTCTTGCAGGAAAGACCAGCGGCTGTCGAGCCCCAGCAGCACCTTGACCCAGCCGGGTGAACCGGGCTCCGTGAAGCGGAATCTTCCCCTGCCGGGCCCCGGGCCGGAATCGGAGCCGCAGGACGGCGGTTGATCGCCCAGAGTCAACACGCTGCAGGAGGTGTCGATGTGGGTATTGCCGCCGCCGACAGAAACGGTGTCGGCCCCGCTGCCGCCATCATTCTGGTCGGTGTCGAGTGAGACCTCAGCTACAAGATCAATCGCGGTGCACTCGTCGGCCTCGTTGACCCGCCAGGTGGCGCCGTCCCAGTACTCCGCCCGCCAGGGCAGATCGAGCGGGCCCAACTCGGAGCCGATGGCGTTGTCGATGACGATGCGGCCGAAGCGCAGCTCGGTCGAACCGACCAGGCCGCTGCCGCTGAGTGAGACGCCGTCGCCGTCGATCGGCGCGGTGGTGACCTCATAGTCCGGGTAGGGACCTTCAGGGCCTGAACGCGGCAGTGTCAACTGCGCGCTGGCATCGCCGGCCCCCATGGTCCAGGCAACGGTTCCGCCATTGATATGCGGCGCGGGTGTGCCCGACAGATCGAGATCGCCACCGCCAAGGAACTCAAAGGCGCCTTGATAGTTGGCCGTCGTGATTCCGTGTGCGTTTTTTGCGTACAGGGTGAACTTCGCGTCGAAGCGTTCGCCGATATAGGTGAAAGGGCTGTCGTCGCACTCGCCGAGACCGGCGCGACCGATGATTTCGCCGCTGCCGAGCTCGAAATGGTCCGGGATGAAGCGCCCGACGTGATCAACCTGACTGCCGACGACATCGGCCGTGCCGAGATAGGAGCCGCTTTTCAGCCGCGGCTCGAGCGAGATGATGCCGACCTCGGGCCAGAAAAACTCCCCGCAGGCCGTGCCCGCCGCTGCGCTATGGCCATCACAGTCGGTTCCGAAACTGCCGAAGCCCCCGGACAGGCCGGGCGCCAAGCCGCCGGACGGCGCAACCAGTCCCACATCCAGATCCACGCCTTCCGGTGTTGATTCGCGCCCGAAGTTGGGTGTGATGCCGTTGCTGGCATTGCGCGAGGCAACCGTGATCTCGAACTCGCGACCGGCGGCCATGAAGACATCACCGGTTTCATCGGTGGCTGCCTCGTTGCCTGGGATATCGAGCGTGAAATATGCCGGGCGAGCGACAAACTGGTCCTGGCCGGTCATGATCAGCCCGGTCTCCTTTCCGCTGCCGATATATCTGGCGTTGATTGCGACTCTGCCCGCATCCGGATACTGAAGCTGGAAGCTGCCCACGCCGCTGCCGTCAAAAGCGATCGGAATGCCCGTGCCCGGTTGAGCGGTGGCGATCGGATTGCCACCAATGCCGGCCTGCAGGCTGCCGGTACCCGGATTGAAGTACCGCGACCAGAAGTTCACGTTCTTCGTTTCGTTGCTGAAGCCGGGAACGCATTGCTCGGGATTGCCCGGATCCGCGCGCACGGCAGCAATTGTTGCGTTCACAACCGAGTCTGCTATGTGGTCGGGAATATCCATAACAAAGCCCGAGTCCAGGAACTGCATTTCGCAATCGGTCTCCACGCCACCGGTGGTAAAGCATCGGGTCGGGTTGGCCGCCGTGGGATCGATGGCGAGAACATCGAGGGTGACGAACCCCGGCGTCGTGTATTGCAGCAAGACCTGGTCGCTGCCGGCAAGCGTCATCGGGTCGGGCGTCCAGGTGCCGGCAGGCGAGGTAAAGTCGATGGTCACGGGCTCGGCGTAAAGCGCCGTGCAATCGTTGTCGGCACAGGCTTTCACGGTGATTGTGCTGGGCGAACAGGTCAGGCCCGTTTCAGGGTGCTCCAGACGGATGTGGTCTGGCCCCAAGGTGTCCACGACCTCGATGGTAATGGAGTCGCGTCCATGTTCTTCCCAGCCAGTCCAGCAAAAAAGCAGGTGGCCTGCGCAGCGCTCGCTGATCATTTCGATCTCGTACGTTCCTGCTACCGAAAACTCCTCTTCCCACGTTATGGCCCGCGAGCATGCGGTGCTTGAATTGAAAGATGGTCCGACTTTGCGTTCTCCATCCACAAACCAGCTCTCGCGCCAAGCATCGAAAAAAGCTGTGGAGCAGTTCATGACCTGAGCTTCAAAAAGAACCGATTCACCGAGTATGACCGTAACCGGCGACTGTGACTCGCCATTGGCACTTAGCTGTACATTGCCTTCCGGGATCGAGTGGCTGCAGAGTCCGCCGAAATTGGCGTTTTCGACTGCAACGGGGTCATATGTGACTTGCGTGTTCTTTTCCGTCTCGACTTCATCTGTTGAGGTAATCGCGCCGGTGATCCTTGCGTTCTTGTCGATCTCAATCTCATCATCCGCGTATATGATCCCGTTGATGTCCGCGTTCTTTTTGATCTCGATGTCGTCATAGCTGATAAGAACGAAGTCGGCCGGATCTCCGGGCACATTGATCCTGACGTTCTTGCCGATCTCGACTCCATCTTCCACGAAGATCAGAACAGGCCCGTCAAGTGTGATCCTGACATTCTTCTTGATTTCAAGCTCTTCGAAGTAGTAGGTGCCCGCGGACAGGGTGACATTGCTTTCCCATTCGACTTCACCGTCATTCGGATCGGGAAACGTTGGCAAGTTCAGGGTGTTGGGTGGGCTGGCGTCTTCGGTGATGGCGCTCGGGAAGACGTCGCTGCAGGCGGGCACCTGAGCGTAAGCGACGCTGCTGCCGAACAAGATCAGCAGCGCAGCGCCAAGGCTGCTTCGCACAACGTGTTTCATCATGTGTCACTCCAGACTTGTGCCCGTACGCTTCGGCGGACAAAAACCGCGCTGCTCGTGCTGCCTTGTGTTGCCGAAACGGAAATCGTGTGGATGTCGTATGACCGGTCGCCTTCCTTGACGTTCTGTGGTCCGGCGCAGCGGACTTTCACGAA
Source organism: Wenzhouxiangella sp. YN9 (assembly GCF_056324165.1). Classification (NCBI taxonomy): domain Bacteria; kingdom Pseudomonadati; phylum Pseudomonadota; class Gammaproteobacteria; order Chromatiales; family Wenzhouxiangellaceae; genus Wenzhouxiangella; species Wenzhouxiangella sp. YN9. The sequence goes on along the minus strand of NZ_JBJNIP010000066.1, from coordinate 92,526 downwards.
AAAGGCGTTGACCGTTTCGTCGGCGTTGGTGCAGCCGCTGCCGTTGGCAATATGCTGGGTTTCGGCTTCCAGCCTGCCGACCGCGGTGTACCAGGCCTGCTCTGCCAGCCCCGCGCGCGCCTGGCCGAGGTGCTGGGTGCTCGACGTCAGCGCCACGACCGCGGCGAAGACCACGACGACGGTGATCAGGAAGATGCCGACGAACAGGGCCGCGCCGCGTTGTTGTCTGATGCTGATCATGGCGTGTTGAGTACCTGTGCCTGACCGAGCAGGAAGATGGCTTCGCCGCCGGCTTCCAGGTCGAGGCGGACGGTCAGCAGGCCGCGGCGGGCTGCGGTGCCGGGGTTGTAGCTGAATGTGCAGCCGGTGATGTTGTCGGCGACGAGATGACCCGGGCCGCTCGGGCTGTTGCCGACACCGTAGCCGGCGTGGCGGTGCAGTTGCCCGTTGCTGCAGGTATAGGCGACGGTTCTGTCGATAACATGAAAGCGCTGCTGCGGCGAGTGGGTCTTGAAGGATGGGCCGCCGCTGTCGTAGCTGATGGAAGTACCGCTGACGTCGGTGATCGCTGCGAGGTTGTCGCCTGACCAGGCATCGAAGCCGCTCTGGCCTGTGTTGTAGACCGACAGACAACTGCCGGCGCTGGTACCGCAGTCGGTGCCTGGAGAGCGGGTGGTAATGGAGCCGGAGTTCAGCAGCCCGCCGAGCACATCGAATGTGCCCGCCGATTTGGCAGGAACGAATACGGCGTCGCTCCCGTCGCCCGGCAGCCTGCGATATCGCCCGCTGGCCACCGTCGAGATGAACTCGATGCGGTTATCCGATACGACCAGGCTGTTGGGCAGGGCATTGCGGACTTCGCGGGTGATGCGGTTGATGGCAAGATCGGCGGCGTCGACCAGGCTGGCGCGGCGTTCGATATCGGCGGCGGCCTGGAAGGGCGGCAGAATGAAGACCGTGGCGACCACGGCCAGGATGCCGACGAGCACGATCACCAGGATGAGCTCGATCAGGGTGAAGCCGCGGTGGCTAGCGATGGACATAGCCGGTCTCCGGTTCCACGATGATGGTCTCCCCGCTGGCTAAAGTGATGCCCAGGCCGGCGTTCGTGCGGCCCATGGCGTCGAAGACCACGGTGCCGCCGGCGTTGATCTCGCCGCTGCCGGTAAAGGCGCCGCCGCGGGTGGGGTGGGGCAGGGCTGTCGATCCGCTGCCGCAAGCGCTGCCGCCGGCGCCGGTATAGGCCAGGCTGTAGCTGTCGCTCGCTGCATCGACGATGGCCTGAACAGGGCAGCCCGAGCCGATGGCGGTCTTCTGGGCATGGCGCAGGGCGTTGATCAGCTCGTCGCCAAAAGCCGCTCTCTGAAAACCTTCGATATTGATGCGCGGCGCGACGAAGGCGGCGAGCACGCCGACGAGCAGGAGAATGATGACAAGCTCGGTCAGGGTGAAGCCTTGCTGGCCGCGGGCGGGCATGTCAGTACGCTCCCCGCTGGCTCTGAAGCGAATAATCGACGCTGCCGGAGCTGTGCGAGACAGCCACGGTGATCCCTGCCGGCGCGCTGCCGCTTACGGTCACGGTGACCTGGTAGTCGTTCAGCGCCGCAATGGCATTGCCGAACTGATCGGTGGGAGATTCGCTCAGGCCGTCGTAGCAGCGGATCGAATCCCAGCTACCGCGCCCGCCCGCGCAGTTGCCAGGATCGTGCTTGCGCAGCAGAATTTCGTCCATGTAGCCGGCAGCAATCGCGCGCGCCTGGGCCTGGAGCATCGGATCGGCGCTGCCGGCCGTCGGGGTGACGAAGCTGGTGAGGACGGCGGCGCCCAAGCCGATCAAGACGAGGGCCACGATGAATTCGATCAGGGTGAACCCAGTGGCCTTGCTCCAAAGGTTCCCGCTGCATCTAGTATTCATATCAGCTGCTGCTAAAGAAACGGCCCCGTTCAGAGAACGGAGCCGTTTCGGTGCGCACATCAATCGAACGTAGAGGAGCGCTCGTTGCTCTGCTCATGCTCTCCTGCACCAGCAAGCTCCAAAGATCTCTGGTTACGGAGACGGAGCGGTGACTGCGATAACACTGGCGACCACATCGGTACCGCTAGCGGTATGCGTGATCGTGCAGGAGCTAGTTTCACCGTCCGTAGAGGATACCGTTCCCGATACTGAGTAAAGGCTTGTGTCTATATCCGATTCTACGAGGCTGTCAGAGCCCGTGGGTCCAATCAATGTACTGCAGTCCGCGCCGTTTGTCGTCGTGCAATCATCATTTCCAACTTCGCAGGCTCCGAAATTGATTGCGGAGCCGGATGAAAGGGCGCCGGCCAGGCCTTGGACCGTAGCAAGCTCAGCTTCACTGGACAGATCAATAAACCGCGGCACGGCCACGGCAGCGAGGATGCCGAGGATGACGATGACGATCACCAGTTCGATCAGGGTGAAACCGCCCTGGGATTTTTGCATGTTGATGTTCTGCATTGCTCTGTTCTCCTTGTGGAGCCTTGGGTTTTGTTTGACCCGGGCCGCGGCCCTGTGGTCGCTGGTCGGGCGGTTTTGGGGTATCGGACCCGGCCGCAGCCGTTTCGATACCGCGACGGAGCGAACCGCCCACGAGAACGTCAATGCATCTTTCGTGCCAGGTTTTCAGGCCCGTCGGTTTCAGGCTGCGGGTAAGCGTTGTTATGGGTTAATAACGAGCCTGCCGCGCTTGTCCGGCTTTGCCGGAACTGACGCATATTGTCAGTTGCCGTGACCCATCTACGTCACCAGCAGGCTGATCTGGTGGTAGATCAGACCGGCGGTGCCGATCAGCACGATCAGGCCGATCAGCGCGAGCCGCAGGGCCGTGCCGCGCCGATGGTGGCTTGCAACCTCCAGGCGGTGCCAGCGATTGCCGACGGCTTCCAGTGGCTTGAGCAGGCTGGGCCGCAGCAGCAGCAGTACCCCGATCAGAAGGTTGAAGCTCTGGGTCAGCAGCAGGGCCCAACCGAGCACCGCCGAAGTCGGAGATGCGCCAAGCAGCCGGGCGCCACCGGCCCCGAGAAGTCGCCAGAAGAAAAAGCCGGCGACGAGCAGAACAAGCAGCGCGAAAGCTCGGTGATGGCGGTAGATGAAGCGCTCGATGCGCCACTGCCGGTCGAGCATGCCGAGGGCGCCGGTGATGCCGTGCGGCCTGTGTTCGGCGTGGGTCGGCGAGGCCGCCATCAGCGCCAGCGCGCCGCTTACCAGGGCAGCGGCCAATAGCAGCAGCACCACAAGAATGGTCAGGACGATGATGGTGGCGGCGCTCATTTGCGGCTTTCTGCGCGATTGCGGCCGCTGCTCTTGGCCGCGTAGAGTGCCTTGTCGGCGCGCGCGATGGTTTGATGAATGCCTTCACCGGGGCGGAACTCGGCTACGCCGATCGAGACCGTGCATTCGATCGGCCCGTCGCAGGTCGTGAAGGGTGTTTCGGCGACTTCCTTGCGCAGCCTTTCGGCGGCCAGGTTGGCCCCGGCCAGGTCGCTGCCGGGCAGAATCGCCAGGAATTCCTCGCCGCCGAAGCGGCCGATGTTGGCGACGGTGTCGTCCACCCGCGCCAGCCAGTCGGCGTCGCGCAGCACCGTGGTCGTTCGGCGCGCGAACTCGGCCAGCACCTCGTCGCCGGCCTGATGGCCGTGGCGGTCGTTGACCCGCTTGAAGTGATCGAGATCGAGGACCGCGATGCAGAATCCGGACTCGCCGCGGGACGACTCCATCGCGGCGGTCTGCAGTCGGGAAATCAGGTGCCTGCGATTGGGCAGGCCGGTCAGCTCATCGTGCTCGGCCTGGTGCCGCAGCTGTTCGGTGGCCTCGCGCAGCTCGCGATTGCGGCGGCTGAGGGTGCGGCGCAGGTTCGAGATATAGCTTCCGAACCAGGCCAGCCAGGCCATCAGCGTGGCGAAGCCGGCCAGCTCCAGCACCACTACTTCGGTCGAGCTGGTGATCTGGCCGGTGAGGATGTCGCGCACGACAATCGCGGTATAGCCGGTCACGGCCACGCCGGCCACCAGCATGAATCCGCCGCGACGCAGCTGGAAGGCCCCGAAAAGGACGGCCAGGATGAACAGCATCAGCAGCATGGTGCGGGCTTCGCCGGCGTAGCTGATCACCCACAGCGCGACCGCGGTCGCGACGAGGATGTGGGCCAGGGTCATGCTCGGGTCGCGAAAGCGCCTGGACCAGCCGCTGCGAATGGCGACGTGAAAGAACAGCTGGCTGGCCAGCACCAGTATCAGAACGACGCTGACTTCCAGCGTGCTGATTCGCAGCAGGCCCAGGGCCCAGGCGATGCCCGTGATGATAAGGGAAATTCCCCAAGCCAGCGTTGCCATGCGTAACCGCCGCATGCGGATTTCGTGGCGCTTGGCTTCTCGCTCGGTCATTTGCTGCCCGGCGTTGACGATCATGGTGCCTCCAGCGCTGCAGGAGCGTTCTCTCCGACTATGGCCCACTGCGGGTTGTTCAGTGCTTCCAGAGCAACCCCGCGCAGGGCGTCGGTCGGCGCGTGGTAGCTGCCGCTTTCGTTGTGATCAACGTAGCGCAGGCGCACCACCCAGGCCAGCTCGACCGGCCTGTCGGTTTCAGGCGCGCGGCTCAGATAGCGCGGGAAGCGAACGCGGTAGCGCAGCTGATGCGAGGGCGGGTGGTAGTACCAGCTTCCCGGCTGAATGGTCGCCGACTGGCTGGAGTTGACCTCGCCGATATAGTTGCCCGGCGCCTGGCCGAGCAGGGGCATCGGGTTGCTCCGGTCCAGCCCGGCGATGCTTTCGAACGAGTCTCTTTCAAGCGAGCGCTTGACGATGCGCTCGGCCACTTCCAGCCCGACCGCCGAGCGCAGGGTGCCGATGGTGGTGGCCACGTGTGCCGCTTCGGCGTCGCCGCGCAGCGGCAGCAGTCGCCACCAGACGGCCAGAAACAGCAGCATGACCAGGCTGATGACGATGATCAGCTCGAGCAGGGTAAAACCCGACTGATGTCTTTTCGCCGGGCCGTTGTCAGCCGAGCGCCGCACGACCGACATCCCACATCGGCAGAAACACGCCCAGCGCCAGAACCAGAACGAGGATGGCCAGGAAAATCAGCAGGATCGGTTCGATATAGGCGCTGAGGTTGTCGAGGTCGTAGTCGACCTCGCGCTCGTAGTATTCAGCGGTTTCGTTGAGCATGGCATCGACGTCGCCGGTTTCTTCGCCGATGGTGAGCATTTGCAGAACCAGCGACGAGAACAAGCCGGTGGCGGCGGCCGTGCGCGAGAGCAGCTCACCGCGCTCGACGCCGGTGCGCATGTCGTTGACTGCCTGGCCGATGTACTCGTTTTCGACTGCCCGGGCGGTGAGCGTCAGGCCCTGAATCAGCGGCACGCCGGAGCGGTAGGTCATCGAAAAGGTACGCGCAAAGCGCGCCATGGCGCCCTGGAACAGGATCTTGCCGACCACCGGAAAGCGCAGCTTGAGCCGGTCCCAGCGGTAGCGCCCGTCTTCGGTCTTGATCCAGGCGCGAAAGGCGAGCAGGCCAACACCGAGTGCCAGCAGAATGACCCACCACCATTCGGCGGTGAAGTTGGAGGCGCCGATGATGATGCGCGTGGGCAGCGGCAGCTGGGCGTCAAAGCGGGAAAAGAAATCGGCGAATGTCGGAATGACAAAGGTCATCAGGATGGCCACGGCAATGAACATGGCCACGATCACCATGATCGGGTAGCGCAGCGCCTGCTTGAGTTTGGCGCGGAAGTCGCGCTCGAGCTCGAGGTAATCGGTCAGCTGCGAAAAAGCCTGCTCGAGGTTGCCCGAGTTCTCGCCCACACGCACGATGCTGACGAACATGGCAGGAAAGATCCGGGGGTTCTGAGCCAGGCCGGTGGCGAGGTCACGGCCGGACTCCAGAGCCTCGACCAGGTCTTCGATGGCGCGCCGCAGCTGTGGGTTGCGCGTCGACTCACTGACGTTGCGCAGGCCGTGAATCAGCGGCACTCCGGCCTTGGTCAGCGTGTACATCTGGCGGGTGAACAGGATCAGATCGTTGATGCCGGGTTGGTCCAGCCCCAGCCGCTGGCGCAGGCTCGGGCTTTCGGCGTTCGCCTCCGGCGCCGGCTCGATCTCGATGGGCGTGATATCCAGCCGCATGAGCTGCTGCGCCACCGCGTCGGTCGAGTCGGCGTCCACGTGGCCGTCGACCAGCTGCCCGCGCGCGTTGCGGCCGCGCCAGCGATAACCGCTCATTGCGCTTCTCCTGCAACCGGCTCGCCAGCCGGATCCATCTTGCTGTCGAGCAGCTCGTCGAGCCCGCCGGCCAGCCGCACCACTTCTTCCAGCGAGGTGATGCCTTCGCGGGCGTAGTCCAGCGCGCACTCGATCAGCGGACGGTAGTCGGCTCGGCTGCGCGCAAGGCGGTTGAAGTCCGATGTGTCCATGCGCCGCAGCGCGTCGGTGAGTTCGTCGTCCATTTCCAGCAGTTCGTAGACGCCGATGCGACCGCGATAGCCGGTGTTGGAGCAGTAGGCGCAGCCGCGGCCGGCGCGAAAGCTCAGGTCTGCCAGGCGTTCTTCGCCCAGCCGGCCCTGCAGCCAGGCGAGCTGGCTGGCATCGGGTTCGGCGTCTTCACCGCAGGAGTCGCACACCCGGCGCACCAGGCGCTGGGCAATGACGCCGTCGAGGGCGGCGGCCACCATGAAACCCTGTGCACCCATGTCGACCAGGCGCATGACCGTGGCCGGTGCCGAATTGGTGTGCAGGGTCGAGAGTACCAGGTGCCCGGTCATGGCCGCGCGCAGGCCGATCTCGGCGGTTTCGCGATCGCGCATCTCGCCGACCATGATGATGTCGGGGTCCTGACGCAGGGCGGTGCGCAGCACGCGCGCGAAGTCCAGCCCGATCTTGCGGTTGACCTGCACCTGATTGATGCGCGGCAGGCGGTATTCGACCGGGTCCTCGACGGTGATGATCTTGCGGTCCGCCTGGTTGATGTGATTGAGCGCGGCATACAGGGTGGTGGTCTTGCCCGAGCCGGTCGGCCCGGTGACTAGCACCATGCCCGAAGGCCGCTGAATCAGACGGCGGATGCGGGCCTCCATCGCGGCGGGGATGCCCAGCCGGTCGAGCTCCAGCAGCCCCGCTGACTGGTCGAGCAGGCGCATGACCATCGATTCGCCGTACTGGATCGGCATGGTCGACAGACGCACGTCGATGTTGTGGTCCTTGACCCGCACCGAAAAGCGCCCGTCCTGGGGCAGGCGTTTTTCGCTGATGTTGAGCGAGGCCATCAGCTTCAGCCGGGTGACCAGGGCCGAGGCCACGCGGCGGCCCTCGATGACCTGCTCTTGAAGCTCGCCGTCGACGCGCTGACGAATGCGCAGCACCTGCTCGTCGGGTTCGATGTGAATATCCGAAGCGCCGATCTGCACGGCGTCTTCGAACATCGACTGCAGCAGCTTGATGACCGGGGCATCGACCTGGCCTTCGTCGTCCTCGAGCTGGGAGATGTCGTAGTCGCTTTCCGAGAGCTCTTCGCCCAGTTCCTCGGCCAGCGAGGAAATCTCTTCGGTGCGTCGGTAGACAATGTCGATGGTGCGCAGCAGGTCCGATTCGCGCACCAGCACGATGTTGACGTGCTTCTTGAGGATGCTGCGCAGCGCGTCGTAGCCGAAGATGTCGGTGGGGTCGGCCATGCCCACCGTGACTTCGTCGTCTTTTTCTGCCAGCACGATGGCGCGGTAGCGGCGGGCATGTGTTTCCGGCAGCAGGCGCACGGTCTGCGGCTTGAAGTTGTAGTGCTTCAGATCGATGACCGGAATATCGAGCTGGCGGCCGAGGAAGTCGAGCAGCTCGTCTTCGCTGACGTGGCCCAGCTGTACCAGGGTGCGTCCGAGCTTGTGCCCGGAGCGCTTCTGCTCGGCCAGCGCTTCCTGGAGCTGGCTCTCAGAGATTAACTTGTGCTGAACGAGCAGATCGCCGATGCGGATTTTCTGTCGCGGCTTGCGCACGCTGCTCATGGAGTTTCTCCGATCATGGGTTCGAGGGCGATCAGGCGCCGGCGGGCAAAGCGGCTTGCGCGCGGGTCGTCGCTTTCCAGCGCGCGCTGGTAGGCCGTGAGCGCTTCGTCGCGCTGCTCGAGTGCCTCCAGAGAGACGCCCAGGCCCACCCAGACAGCGCCGCGGCGCGGCAGCGCGTCGCCAAGCGCACGATATTTTGCGGCGGCGGCTTTGTGGTCGCCGGCCTGGCGCCGGGCGGCGGCCAGCAGCAGGTGATAGTCCGTTGCGCTCTCCAGCGGCGGGGTGTGTTCCTCCAGGAGGGCGCGCGCCCGGGTGGTTTCGCCGCGCTGAAGCAGCAGTCGCGCCAGCGGCGCGGCAAGCTCTGCGGCCTCAGCGGCTTGCTGCAAGCCGCGTTCGAGGCTGGCAATGGCGGCCTGCGGCCGGCGCTGCTGCTGTTGGGCGCGGGCCAGCAGGCGGTACGCTTCACTCAATTCGGGTTGCTCGGAAATCAGGCTGCGAAGCTGCGCCTCGGCGCGGCGGAACTGGCCGCGCGCCAGTTGGCGTCGCGCCGTGGCCAGTGGGCCGGCAGCACCCGGCGCGGGGTTCGCGCGGCTGATCGAGATGGTCGGCTCCGGCGCCGCCGTTGCGGTCGTTTCCGACTGCGCTTGCCCGGCGCTCGCGGCGACTGCTGTGCCGGAGGGTGCGACCGCAGCGGGCGGCTGCTTTGGCCGCGGCCGGTCGTCGGCGGCTGCCTGTCGCGGCTCGTGGTCGGGTTCCGGCCGGGGCGCTGTGCGCTTTGGTGGCGCCGATGCAGCCACGTCGGCGGGTTTGACCGGTGGAATTGCAGCTGCTGGCTGGGCTGCGACCTCGCGGTGGCTGTCGTCGGAAACTCGCGGCGCGGGTTCAGGGGCGGCGCTGACGGGTTGTGCAGGCGGCAGCGCGGGTGATGCCTTTGCGGCGCCGTCGGCGCGGGCCAGCAGGGGCACTTCTCCGCTGACGGGGTCCGCGTGCCGGGTGTCTTGCAGAGCAAAATGCAGCACCACACCGACGGCCACCGCCGCCAGCAGCCAGAGCGGCCAGCGTGCGCTGATTCGGCGCTGCGCGCGCCCGGGCGGTGACGGCGTGCGCGCCGGGTTCTGCGCTGGGGTGGACTTGCGCTCTTCAAGGTCCCTGAGAACGTCGTTGATCAGGCTCATCCGCCGCTCCGCATCAGTTCAAGCAGTACGAAGGCGCCGGCCGCGACCAGCGTGAAGGCGGCCACGCGGGCGGCGGGCTGCAGCCGCGGCCACCACAGTGCATTGCGGGTGGCTTCGGTATCGGCGATGGCCCGGCGCACATCAGCCGAGCCGGCCTGGCTGGCGCCCTTGCCCCAGGCCGACAGCAAGGCCTTGTCGGCCAGCACGTTGACCAGGCGGGGCACGCCGTCGCTGGCGCGGGCGATGCGATCGAGCGCCCGTGTCGTGAACAGGGGGCGCCTGGCGCCGGCGCGCTCGAGTCGATGACCGATATAGTCGGCCACGCCGCGGCGGTCCAGCGGTTCCAGCTGGCAGGAGTAGGTGATGCGCTGGCGCAGCTGGCGGAACTGCGGCATCGCCAGGCGGCGATCGAGCTCGGGCTGGCCGAACAGCACCACCTGCAGCAGCTTGCGGCGCTCGGTTTCCAGGTTGGTCAAAAGGCGCACGGTTTCGAGCGTGCTTGCCGGCAGCGCCTGGGCTTCGTCGATGATCAAAACCGGCTGCTTGCCGGCCGCGGCCATGGCGGCCAGCTCGGTCTGCAAGCGCTCGTGTATCTGCTGTTGGCTGGGCCGGCCGGGCAGGTGAATGCCCAGATCGCGCGCCAGCGCCATGCGCAGCGTGCCCGGCGACAGGTGCGGGTCAGGCATCCAGGCGGTCACGAACGGTGTATCGAGCTGATCGAGCAGGGTGCGGCAGAGCAGCGTCTTGCCCAGACCGACCTCGCCCACGACCTTGATGAAGCCCTCGCCCTGCTCAAGCGCGACGCGCAGGGTGGTGAGCGCTTCGGCCTGGGACGGCTCCGGGTAGCGGAAGGCCAGGTGGGGCGTGAGCCGGAAAGGCCGTTGATCGAGTTCGAAATGCTGGCAGTACATGAATCGGGGCGCCTTGTGTGCTCAGCGCGGCCAGACCGTGCTGTCCATTGCGCCGACGCGATCGAGCGCGCCCTCGGCCTCACGGGCCCAGGTTTGCGGCGAGTCGATCACGATCGGGCGCAGCAGGATGACCAGCTCGGTCTTGACGGTTTGCTCCTGGCGGCTGCCGAAGGCCTGACCCAACAGGGGAATTCGGCTCAGTCCCGGCGTGCCGAAGCGCTTCTGCTCGGACGATTCGCGCATCAGACCGCCGATGACCACGACCTGACCATTGCGGGCGCGAATGACGCTGTCGGACTGGCGCACGCTGGAAAACGCCAGCGGCAGCGAGGCCTCTTCGCCCTCGACGGTAAAGGTCTTGGTCTGGTCCTTGACCTCGGAGACGGTGGGGTGGACGTGCAGAATGATGTCGCCGCTGCGGTTGATCTGCGGGGTGACGTCCAGGGCAATGCCCGAGAAGAAGGGCGTGAGCTCGACCGAGCTGGCTGCCGTGGTGCTGGCGCCGCCGGTGGCGGTGCGGCCGGTCACGCCGGTAACGAAGAACTCGTCGGTGCCGACCTTGATGACGGCTTTCTGGTTGTTGATCGTGGCCACCCGCGGGCTTGAAAGTACGCGGGTGACGCCCTGGGTTTCGAGCAGCTCGATGAAGGCATTGAAGTTGCCGCTGTCGGCGGTGATCACGGTGCTGCCGCCAAACGCCGAGCTGTCGAAGCCCGAGACCACCTCACCGGGATTGACGCGATAGCCGTCGCCCTGGATCGAGGAGACGCCGTCGTCGAAGATGTTCGGGCCGGCCACCTGGCCAAAGCCGGCCAGGCGGCCGTTGATCTCCTCGAGCGCCTGCCAGTTGATGCCGGAGCGATAGGCGTCGCGCAGCTCGACCTCGACGATCTTGGCCTCGAGGATGACCTGACGCTGCACGCTGCCCTGGATGGCCTCGAGCAGCTCGGCCACGGCGCGCTGTTCGTGCGGCATGGCGCGTACGGCAACCACCCCGGAGATCGGGTTGAGCATGACGTTGCGCCCTTCGGGGCTGTCGAAAATACCGACGATGGCGGTCTGCAGCTGATCCCAGAAGTCGGATTCGCTTTCGGTTTCGATACGTGTGCTGGTGGCCGGGTCCCTGCTGCCCTGGGTGCCCGGCAGGGCCTGTGTCTGGCCGCCGCGCGAGAACTCGTTCTGCAGCGCGTCAGGGTTGTCGGTGGACTGGCCCGAGCTGACGCGGGTGCGCGAGGAGCCCTTGCGGTTGATGTCCAGATAACTGACCTCGTAGACCCGGTTTTCCAGCCGGGGTGGGCGCACGATATAGCTGTTATCGCGGCGCTGGTATTCCAGCCCGTAGATCTCGCGCAGGATGTTCATCACCTCGTCGATGGTGACATCGCGCAACTCCAGCGAGATGGTCTGACTGACGTCGGGATGGACCACCATGTTGAGATCGGTGTCGGCGACCAGGCTCATGAGGAACTGCCGCGCCGGCGCGTTTTCCACCGTGACGTGGAAGCGCTCCTGCGGCGGCGGGGCAAATTCCGGCTCGGGTTCGGGCAGCAGCAGATCCTGCGTTTCGTCCACGTCCGGCGCTTCACGCGCGGCCGCTGCTTCGAGTTCGCTCTGGATGTTGCGGTCGATTTCCGCGGCCCGGTCGCCGGTCGTGGCACAGGCGGTCAGTCCGGCGGCAAGGGCCGCGATGCCGAGCAGGCGTAGCATGGAATAGTCGTTGGGCAGCATCAGTTTCTCGATTCGTCGGGGTGATGGGTCAGGTGCGTATCAATGGTCAGTTCGATTGCCTGGCCGTCGCGCTCGAGCACCACGCGGCCGGGCTCGATCCGCTGCACTTCGGCGCCTTCGATGGTGTCGCCGGCCTGCAGGCGCTGGCCATCGATGATGGCGATTCGTCGCTGCGAAGAGAGCAGAATCGACTGCAGGTGAAACGGCGTGCTGGCGCGGGTCTGCGCACCCTGGTCAAACCAGGCGGCGACCTCGGCCGCGCTTGGGGGCCGGGTGGGGTCGCGCAGTACGGTCTGGCCAGCGGCCGGCAGGGCAATGGCCAGTGCGATGATCACGGTGAGGATGCGCATGTTTACACTCCCAGCCAGCGGTCGTCGAGAGTCACGCTGTAGAGCATCAGCTCGATCCGGTTGACCGGCCATTGCTCGACGTCGAGCTGCAGCGACTCCCAGAAGACGCCGCGCGGCAGCTGCGCGGTGCGCTCGAGATAGTCGCGAATGCCGTGGAAATCACTTTCGATCACGACGCGCACGCGGTGGACGAACAGGCCGGGCACCGGATCGCCGGAGGCGTTGTGCAGTCGACCGGGTTCGATGTTTTCCAGGGCAATGATGTCCACTCCGGCGCGTTGCGCCAGCAGGCCGGCAAGAACCGAAACCGATTGTCTGGGCGTGGCCACGCCGCCGTGGCGCTCGGCCAGCTGCACTTCCAGGGCTTCGATTCGGCCTTCGAGCATCTCGCGCTCCTGCTCCAGCGCGCGATCGGGATCGTGGCCGCGCGCGCTGGCGAGCTGCTGCAGGTTGTCGGTCAGCGCGCTTACGCGCCGGCTGACCTCGGTCAGCTGGGTGTTGGCGTTCTCGCGGCGTTCGCCAAGCGGCTGCATGGTGGAAAAGTCCCACAGCAGGATGATGACGGCAAAAACGGCCAGCAGCAACAGCCCCCGCTCGCGCAGGCTCATGGCGTTGATGCGTTCGGTCAGCTGCTTGATGCGTTCACGCGGAGTCATTGTTCTTCCCTTGCCGCGGTGGAAATGGTGAACTCGACGCCGGGTCGGTCGTCGGCGCGCTCAGCGATGTGCACCTGGCGAAAACCCATGCCGGAAAACTCCTCCGAGGCGGATAGCTCCTCCAGCCAGGCAGGAATGAGCCGGGCTTCAAGGGCGTTGCCGCTGACGGCAAGCGCCTGACCCTGGTCGGCCATGTGAATGCCGGTCAGCCAGACGCCCGCTGGCACGCGGGCGGCAAGCGCGTCAAGACGGCGGCGCAGGTCGAGTTCGGTGGCGGGCATGCGCCGCTTGAGCACCGCCAGGCTCTCGCTCAGCCCTTCGCGCCGCGCGCGCAGGCGCTCGACCCGGGCGGCAAGCGCGGCATCGGGCTCGTCGGAGGGCATGTTCGCCTGCATCTGCGTGACCTGATCGACTGCGCGCTGCTCGGCCTGCTGCTGGCGCTCCAGCTCCGCTTCCAGACCGGCAACGCGCTGGCCGACCAGCAGCGACCACAGGATCAACAGCATGATCAGGCCCAGGGCAAGCCAGGCAATGGTCTGCGCCGAAAAGACGATTCGCTCCTTGCGAAAGATCGGCTGATAGAGGTTGATCTGTTGATTCACAGGCTCAGCTCCTCCTGGCGCAGCGCAGCGCCAAGCGCAATCAGGAACTCGGCCAGATGCTGGTCGGGCAACTCCACTTCGCTGTCGACGATGTCTTCGGCGCGATAGCCGGCCACGTCCAGGTTCAGGCTGCCGCTGAGTGATTCAACCAGGCCCTGGTGGGCGGCAAAACCGGGCAGGACGCTCAGCGCGGCAACCGGAGGCTGGCTGAAGTGGCTATCGTAGTAGTCCAGCGAGCGCTGCACCTCGAGCGCAATCTGATCCTGAGCGGCTTCAGGTTCGTCGAACAGCTGATTGCTGCCGGTCTCCAGCCGCCGGCTCAGGTACAGGCTGCCCTGGCGGGTGATGGTGATGATGCCGTGTTCCTCTTCGAGATACAGCATGGCCACACCGCGAACGTCGGCCTCGAGTCGGGCGGCGAGATTGCGCAGCGCCATTTCCGTGATGTCGATGACTTCAAGCGCGAGGTCGGCACCCTCGATGGCGTCGATGTACTCGCGCACGTCGCGCGCCCGGGCCGCCACGACGTACATCATGGCCTGCCCGCGGGGCCGATTGCTCTGGCCCGGGATTTCGAATACGTCGATGACGGCATCGTCGATATGAAAGTCGATCAGGTTGCGTACCTTCCAGCGCACCGCCGCGCGCAGCTCCGAAGGCTGCACGCCGGGCGCTTCGACCAGCAACAGATCGTAATGCCCATCGGCCAGCACCAGGTTGATGGCGGAACGTCGGCCCGGTGAAGCCCGCTGTACGACGCGCTCCAGGTCGTCGTCGCCGGACAGTGTCGTGCAGCGGGCCGCCAGCAAGCGTGGCTTGCGACCTTTCTGGTCGTCGAGGGTGGCCGTGGCGAGCACGCGGGGCGTCAGGTGAAGCCCGGTGACGGCCTGGCTGCGGGCGCGCTTTCTGAACGGATTCAAGCTGTTTTCCCCTTTGCTGCGGATGCCGGGTGCGGCCATGAGAGTGATCGTCGGCAATGCGCTGCAGGCTCATGACCTGTCTGCAGGATACATTCTGTCTCTGTCTCCCGGCTTGGGTCCATGGTCTCTGTCGGCGTTGGCGAAGATGGCGGTTTGATTGCCTGCTGTGATTTCTGATGCAAGATGCATGCCCGGTCATGCGTGCTGTGATGCGTATGCCGCGGCAGGTTAAACAGATGTGATTCATCGCGCAATTTCCGGGTGGCCGAAGAGGTGCTGGGCGCGGTTCAGATTGTCGACCTTCGACAGGTTCTGCAGGCTTGAGCGTGACGCGTGCACAGTTGCTGCCTTGCAGCGGCCCGGTTGGGCCCGTCCTGCAGAGGTTGGTCGGGCTTGTTAGTATCGTTGGCAGTCATCGTGCTGCCGGTCACGGATTTCTGGAGATCCCGTCATTGAGTTGACGCTCGGATCCGGGACCGTGTGCGCATTGCAAAGATACCGCATTCGAGCGCTGCCGGCAGCGAGTTCAAAACGGCACATGCCAGGAGATGCCCACACTACATGTCAAATCAGGCACGTCATTCAAAGAAACAGAATTTTGGCCGTGACCCCGTCGAGGTTCGCGACACCGATCACTATCAGAAAGAGTATGTCCACCGTTTCGTCGACAAGTGGGATGAGCTTATCGACTGGGACGCCCGCTTCGACAGCGAAGGCGACTTCTTCATTCAGCAGCTCAAGGGCCGGGGAGCAGAGCGCGTTCTGGATGTGGCCACGGGCACGGGCTTTCACTCCGTTCGCCTGATCGAGGCCGGCTTTGAAGTCAGCAGCGTCGACGGTTCGGCCGAGATGCTGGCCAAGGCGTTCGAGAACGGGCGGCGGCGTAACCATATCCTGCGTACCGTCCAGGCCGACTGGCGCTGGCTCAACCGCGACGTGCACGCCACCTACGATGCGGTGATCTGTCTGGGCAATTCATTCACGCATCTGTTTTCCGAGCACGATCGGCGCAAGGCTCTGGCGGAGTTCTATACCGCCCTCAAGCACGACGGCTGCCTGATCCTGGATCAGCGCAACTACGATGCCATGCTCGACCATGGCTTTACCTCGGCGCACAAATACTACTACTGCGGCGACGAGGTCAGCGCCGAGCCCGAGCACGTCGACAGCGGCCTGGCCCGCTTCCGCTACACCTTTCCCGACGAGTCGGTCTTCCACCTCAACATGTACCCGCTGCGCCGCGATTACACCCGCAGGTTGATGAAGGAGGTCGGCTTCCAGACGGTCACCACCTACGGCGACTTCGAGGAGGATTCCGGCGTGACCGGGGAAGAGCCCGACTTCTTCATCCACGTTGCCGAGAAGAAGTATGTCTCGCCGGAAGAGCCCGGCGACACGAACGCGGAATGATCAGCAGGAACGGATGAACCAAGGAGCAGAACATGAGTGAACAGGCGTATTCCCGCGCAGTGCAGACCGCGCGTGACTACTACAACAGCGAGGATGCCGACAACTTTTACTACCACGTCTGGGGAGGGGAGGATATCCACATCGGTCTGTATGCCTCCGACCACGACCCGATTGCCGATGCCAGCCGGCGGACGGTGGCGCGTATGGCCGAGCTGCTGGATCCGTTGCGCGCCGATCACAGGGTCCTGGATCTGGGTGCCGGCTACGGCGGGTCGATGCGCTATCTGGCGCAGACGTTCGGCTGTCGCTGCACGGCGCTGAACCTCAGCGAGGTCGAAAACGAGCGCGATCACCAGAAGAACGCAGAGCAGGGCCTGGATCACCTCATCGAGGTGACCGAAGGCGACTTCACCAATCTGGCCCAAGCGGATGCGTCCTTCGACGTGGTCTGGTCGCAGGATGCGATTCTGCACTCCGGTGATCGCGCCCGCGTCTGCGCCGAGGCGGCGCGCGTTCTCAAGCCCGGCGGCCGGCTGATTTTTACCGATCCGATGCAAGCCGACGATGCGCCGGTGAACAAATTGCAGCCCATTTACGACCGCATTCACCTGGACTCGCTGGGCTCACCCGGATTTTATCGGGAAACACTCACCGAGCTGGGGCTCGAAGAGCTGAAGTGGGAAGATCATGGCGAGCAGCTGCCCCGACACTATGCCCGAGTCAAACAAGAGCTCGAAGCCAACGAGGACGAGCTGCGCCGACGTGGCGTCAGCGACGACTATATCCAGCGCATGAAAACCGGCCTGCAGCACTGGGTCGACGGCGGTGAGGCCGGCTATCTGGAGTGGGGCATCTTCCTGTTCCGGAAGCCCGCCTGATGCGCGCCGTTGTTTCAACAAGCGTTTGGTGACAACCGGCGTAATTGGGTATAATGGAGGATTGCCGCCGGCGAAACGCTGGCGGCAATCCATTTACCTAGGAGAGGTGCCAGAGCGGTCGAATGGGCTCGCCTGGAAAGCGAGTGTACGGTAACCCCGTACCGAGGGTTCGACCCGAGCGCCAGCGAGGACGATGCGCAGCCGACGGAGTCGGCGGAGCAACCCGCAGCGCAGCGGAGGGCAAGCGCCGACAGGCGCGCAGTCAATCCCTCCCTCTCGCGGCCCGTCAGGGCCGCCCGCCGCGAGGCGGTTGAATTGGCTGGAACAATTGGAGTTTTAGGAGAGGTGCCAGAGCGGTCGAATGGGCTCGCCTGGAAAGCGAGTGTACGGTAACCCCGTACCGAGGGTTCGAATCCCTCCCTCTCCGCCACATCAAGAACCCCGCTCCGAGCGGGGTTTTGTGTCCCGGCCTCCGCGGCCGCGGATCAAGCGTATACAATTCACGAGACCGAACGGAGAGGTGGCAGAGCGGTTGAATGCACTGGTCTTGAAAACCGGCAAGGGCTAGCGCCCTTCGGGGGTTCGAATCCCCCCCTCTCCGCCATTATTGAAAGCCCCGCCTTGTGCGGGGCTTTTTAATGAGAAGGCCCCCACCAGCCCGACCCCAGCACCTGATTGACCCGCTGCCGCTGCTCCCTTCCGGGCCTGACGGGATTGACGGGAAAACCAGTGTGGGAAGACCGGTGGAGGCCAGACGATATTATCCCATTGAAGCCGTCGACCTGGCAAGTCGATTGCCGCATTCCGGCGTTCCGGTGCCCCGGTCCGGGGTATCTTGCGGACAATTTGTTCGTGTAAACTCCGGGGGCGACTGGCGGCGCGCCGGTCGGGCGGCGCGCTGCACGCGCCAGCAATCCATACAGCGGTAGTCGATCAGTGAGTTATCAGGTTCTTGCCAGAAAGTGGCGTCCGCGCAACTTCTCCGAGCTGGTGGGGCAGTCCCATGTCGTCAAGGTGCTGGGCAACGGCCTGGCCGAAGGACGGGTCCACCATGCGTTTCTGTTTACCGGCACGCGCGGGGTGGGCAAGACGACCATCGCGCGTATTCTTGCCAAATCGCTCAACTGCCAGCAGGGCGTGACCAGTACGCCTTGTGGTGAATGCGAGAACTGTGTGGCCATTGATGAAGGGCGGTTCGTCGATCTGCTCGAGATCGACGCCGCCTCGCGAACCAAGGTCGACGATACCCGCGAGCTTCTCGACAACGTGCAATATGCGCCGACGAGCGGGCGCTTCAAGGTCTATCTGATCGACGAAGTGCACATGCTCTCGCGCCACAGCTTCAACGCCCTGCTCAAGACGCTCGAAGAGCCGCCCGACCACGTCAAGTTCGTGCTCGCCACGACCGACCCGCAGCAGATACCGGTCACCATTCTCTCGCGTTGTTTGCAGTTCAACCTGCGCCGTCTCAATACCGAAGAGATTGGCGGCCAGCTGCGCCGCATTCTGGAGGCAGAAGGCGTTGAGGCCGACGAGGCGGCCGTGGAACTGCTGGCGCGGGCGGCCGACGGCAGCATGCGCGACGGGCTGAGCCTGCTCGATCAGGCTCTGGCCGGCAGCGGGCGGCTGCTGGAAGCCGAAGTTCGCGACATGCTTGGCAGCGTCGAACAGCGTCATGTGCACGCTATCCTCGAAGCCCTGGCTGGTCGGGATGCGGCCGCTGCGGTGGCGGCGGTCGGCGAAGTCTTCGCGCAGGCACGCGGCATGGGCCAGCTGCTTGCCGATCTGGCCGAGGCGCTGCACCGCATCGCGCTGATCCAGCAGTTGCCCGACTATCGCGACGACAGTCGTGCTGATTGGGACGAGCTGGTGGCGCTGGCCGCAAGTCTGGATGCCGAGGATGTGCAGCTGTGGTACCAGACCGCGATAACCGGCCGGCGCGATCTGCCGCTGGCGCCAACGGAGAGAAGCGGCTGCGAGATGACCATTCTGCGCATGTTCGCCTTTCAGCCGGCCGAGCCGTCGCCCGGTTGCGATGACGGCGACGGGCAGGCGACGGCTGCGACACCGTCGACATCGGCAGCATCAGCGGGTGCGGCTGCGCCCGCTTCCGGCGCCAGCGCGGCGCCGGTGGCCGCCGCGCCTGCGGAAAACCAGCCGGCGACGCCTGCCGGTTCCGTGTCGGCCGCGGCGCCGGTTGCCCTGAGCCCGGAGTCCTGGCCGCGGGTGCTCGAGGAGCTGCCGCTGAGCGATTCCTTTCGAACCGTGGCTGCCATGCTGGTTGTTGCGCGCTTTGATCGCCCCAAGGTCGGGTTTACAGCCGCGCGTGACGATATGGTGTTCATCAGTGAACGTTTTCGTCAGGCGCTCGAGCAGGCCATCACCGAGTGGGCCGGCGAAAGTCTGAGGATCAGCATCGAGCCGGTCGACACGGCGCTGGAAACGCCTGCCGCGCTCGAACAACAGCAGATGGCGCGTACCCAGGCCGAAGCCGAGGAGGCCATCGACGGCGATCCATTCGTTCAAGGCCTGGTAGAGCAGTTCGACGCACAGGTTGTGCGCGAATCGATTCGTCCGATCAACACACGGAGCCACTGACAATGAAAGGCAATATGGCGCAGCTGATGCAGCAAGCGCAGAAAGTTCAGGAAGATCTCAAGAAGGCGCAGGAAGAGCTGGCCGAGCTGGAAGTGACCGGCGAGGCAGGAGGCGGCCTGGTCAAGGTGCAGATGAATGGCCGGCACGAAGTGCGCCGGGTGAGTATCGACCCGGAAATTGGCGACGACCGCGAAATGACCGAAGACCTGGTGGCTGCCGCCATCAACGACGCAGTCAGCCGAATTCAGGAAACCACCAGGGAGCGCATGTCGGGGCTGACCGGCGGGTTGCCGATGCCGCCGGGGTTCAATCTCTGAGGCCTTCTGCGGGCGTGAGCACCGATCCATTCGATGAATTGCTTGCGGCGCTGCGCTGCCTGCCGGGCGTGGGCGCACGCTCGGCTCAGCGCATGGCGCTGCAGCTGCTCGAACGCGATCGCGAGGGCGGTCGCCGCCTGGCGCAGGCCTTGGACGTCGCCATGCGCGAGATTCGCCGCTGCCGCCGCTGCCGCAACTTCACCAGTGACGACGAGTGCCGGATCTGTGCCAGCGAGCGGCGCTCCAGCAGGGTGCTGTGCATTGTCGAAAGCCCCGGCGATGTGCTCGCCATCGAGGCGGCGACCGGGTTTGACGGGCGCTATTTCGTGCTGCTGGGTCGGCTGTCGCCGCTGGATGGCATCGGGCCGGAGGATCTTGGCCTGGAGCTGCTGGCACAGCGCCTGGACAAGGAGGGCGTGGCCGAGATCATCATCGCCACCAACACCACGGTGGAAGGCGAAGCCACCGCCCAGTACCTGCGAGAAATGGCTCAGGCGCGCGGTATTCGCACCACCCGGCTGGCTCAGGGGGTGCCGCTGGGGGGCGAGCTCGAGCATACGGATCGCTCGACGCTGGCACACGCCTTCAGCTCCCGCCTGCCCCTGAGCTGAGAAGGCCCCCGGCGCCGGGCCGAATTGGCTTGGCGCCGGGGAGGCTCATGCTCACCCTCAGTCGTCGGCAGTCGTATCGCCGCCCACTTCGATGCGCTCACGGTTCTGGTCGAGCGTGCGCAGCCCGATGCCCTGCACATTGACCAGCTCGTCGATATGCTCGAAGGGACCGTTGTTTTCGCGATAGTCAACGATCGCCTGAGATTTGCTGGCGCCGACGCCGTCAAGCACCTCGGCCAGCTGTTCGGCAGTTGCGGTGTTGATGTTGACGCTCATCTCCTGTGCCAGCCCGCTCTGGGCCACGGCGAGGGCGAGAATGCCTGCAATCAGTAGCTTGCGAATCATGTTCTCTCTCCTTGCTGCTTTGTGTGGTTTTGGCTGATGCCGCCGGGTGTGCCCGACGGAGCCTCATTGTTGGCAGGCCGGGCAGGGCGCGGCATTGGCAAAACGACGTGCCGGCGTGTAATCAAATCGCGATCGACAGGATCGGAATTTTTCCTTCTCAGGTTTTGAGAAAGCCCTGTGCTGGAATGCCCCTGTAGCCGAAAGAACAGGAGATTTCAGCATGAGCAAGCGTGTAGGCAGCCATAGGTTGCGCGACGAGATTGTGGGCAAGACCGTCAGCGGCGTGATTGCCCGTCCCGGTCGCGCCGGCGAACCGCCGGTCGTGATGATGATGCGTTTCGATGACGGCAGCGTGGTCGAGTTTGTCTCGCCGCGCAGTGATCGTCTTCTGCGCCGGGCTGTGCGCTCGACCGGCGAGGTCGCCGGCCATGACCAGCCGCAGCTTCCCCTGACTGGCCTGGCGGCCTGAATTGCCGGCCGAAGCCGGGCAAGCAAGGGTGATTGTCGTCACAAAACAGCGAGTTGGGGCCGTTTGTGGCCGTTATCCACAAAACCTGTGGATAACCTTGTGGGCAAAATTGCGCTGCATGGCTGTTGGCCGGCATTCAAGCACTTTGATCAATTTGTGGCCAAACCATCAAAGAAGAGAAAAAACAGTGATTTACAATATGTCAAGGTGGTTTTTATCGGGCCTGGCAGCGTGAAGATTCTGTCAATGTCGGAATCAACCAGTTGTGCATAACATTCGAAGATGCTGCTTCATGAAGATGCCGTAACTGCTTGATTCATGGTTTTCATGGCCCGCCGTCGCCGTCATTGGCTTCAGCCAGGCCAAGCGCCGCCGGCCAGGCGGCCAATTCACGCCACAAGGCCTCCTGCTCAGGCCGCTGTTGCATCAGCACTTCGAGTTGCTGGCGGTACTCGTCCAGGCGGATGCTGGCCAGTTCCGGGTCGTCGAGCAGGCGCTTTTTGCGGTATCGCTCCCACTGTTGGCGCTCCGCGGTCGACAGGGAGTCCGGCCACAGACGGGCGCGATAGCGCAGCAGCAGCTCGTTGAGGCGCTCGTCTTCGAAAGGGGCGTCCATTCCGGCCAGCTGCCGGGGCTCGAGCTGCGGCACGCGTGCGATGACCGGGCGGTCGCCGCGGGGCGGGAAG
Organism: Wenzhouxiangella sp. YN9; assembly: GCF_056324165.1. Taxonomy (NCBI): domain Bacteria; kingdom Pseudomonadati; phylum Pseudomonadota; class Gammaproteobacteria; order Chromatiales; family Wenzhouxiangellaceae; genus Wenzhouxiangella; species Wenzhouxiangella sp. YN9. The sequence continues at coordinate 70,864 of NZ_JBJNIP010000066.1, read as the reverse complement.
CCGCCGTACAGGTCAAGCTCCGGGTCGATGCCGTCAACCGCTCCGCGCTCCGCGAACAGGCCGCCCAGCCGCTCATCAAAACCTGGGGTCTCACGCAGCAGCTGCGCTCGGTTGGCGAGCTCGTCGAGCTCGATGCCGAGCGCGCCGGCCCGACTGTGTTCGAGCACGTTCATCGGCGCCAGCATGGGGCAGCGGTTGTTGCGCACCAGCTTGACGGGCACGCGCTGCTCGCCTTCGGGCAGGTCGGCGGCGGCAGTCCAGTAGCGGTCGGCGAGCTCGTCGCGGGTGAATTCCAGAAACGGGCGTGGATCGACGTTGAGGTTCCACACCAGCCACTGGCTGGGAATGTGCGGGTGGCGGCCGATCGGCAGTACCGGGGCGACGCCGCAGCCGGGCAGGGCGGGAAAACGCGACGAGGCATGCAGCAGCGGCTGCCCGGCAGCGAGCAGGTCGTCCACGCGCTGGCGCTGGCGCAGGCCGAGCGCCCAATTCCACAACCGGGGCTGGTGTTCCTTCAGGCGCGTGGCCATGGCCAGGGTGAAGTCGACATCCGCCAGGGCGTCGTGGGCCCGGCTGCTGTCCATGCCGTTGGCGGCGGCGAGATCCTCGAGACGGAAGCTGGGTTTGCCGTCGTCGTGGTCGGGCCATTCGATGCCGTCCGGGCGCAGGGCGCGCGCCAGGCGCAGCAGGTCGATCAGGTCGAAGCGGCTGTTGCCGTTGGCCCACTCGCGCGCATAGGGGTCGATGAAGTTGCGCCAGAACAGGTGGCGTACCACCTCGTCATCGAAGCGAAAGTTGTTGTAGCCCACCGAGCAGGTGGCGGGCCGGCTCATCAGGCGGAAGACGCGCTCGGCGAACTCGTTTTCCGGCAGCCCGCGCTCGCGTGCGGTCTGCGGCGTGATACCGGTGATCAGGCAGGCCATTGGCTGTGGCAGCACGTCGTCGGCTGGCCGGCAGTAGAACACCTCGGGCTCGCCGATCGGTTCGAGTGCCGCGTTGGTGCGGCGGGCGGCAAACTGCGCGGGGCGGTCGCGGCGCGGATCGGCACCGAAGGTTTCGAAGTCGTACCAGAGGAAGGTTTCGTCTTTCATGGCACCGCATCATTTCACACGGGCGCGCTGAAGACCAGAAGCCGGCCGGGAGAGGCCCGGAAGTCGCGCGCGAACCTGTCTTGCCCGGCGTGGTCGGATATCATTGATTGGCGCATGCATTCGCATGTCAGCCAGCCGTTGAATCGAGCAAGGAGTCAGAAGGCATGACAGAAAAGGCGACTTTTGGAGCCGGCTGTTTCTGGGGCGTCGAGGTGCGCTTCCGGGAGATGCCGGGGGTGACTGACGTTGTCGTTGGCTACACCGGCGGCCACGTTGACAACCCTGATTATCAACAGGTATGCAGCGACAAGACCGGGCATGCCGAGGCCTGCGAGGTTGAGTTCGACCCGGAAGCAATCTCCTACGAAGCGCTGCTGCGGGCGTTTTTCGAGCTGCATGATCCGACTCAGGTCAACGGCCAGGGGGCAGATCTTGGCAGCCAGTACCGCTCGGTGATTTTCGCCCACGACCCGTCCCAGCGCGAGACCGCAGAGCAGGTCAAGAGCGAACTGGATGACAGCGGTCGTTTCAAGCGCCCGATTGCCACGTCCATCGAGCCGGCAAAGACATTCTGGCCGGCTGAAGACTACCACCAGCGTTACCTGGAAAAGAATGGCGGCAGCTGCGCGGTTTCAGGGTCCTGAAGACCTGCCGCCCCGCCTGATTCTGGTTCGCCACGGGCAGGCCAGCCTGGGCAGCGACGATTATGATCGTCTGTCTGCATGCGGTCATCGTCAGGCGCGCCGCCTGGCCGCACGGCTGGCGCCCCGGCATGGTTCCGGAGCGATTCTCTGGTCGGGTACGCTGCGACGCCATCAGCAGACGCTGGCACCGCTTGTTGCCGACGCAGCCGGGGTGCGGCGCAGTGGCGACCTCGACGAGTTTTCGACCGATGGATTGGTGCGCGCGGCGCTGGCGCAGGCCGCGGAGCTGGGGCTCGAGCGGCCGCCCCGGTACCAGCTGCTCGATCCGGTGCGCTATCTCGATGAGCTGCTGGCCTGGTTCCCGCGGGTGCTGGCTGCCTGGCAGGCCGGCGGATTGAGCGACCCTGAAGCGGGCACCTGGGCGGCGTTCCAGCAGCGGGTGATGCGCGCCTCCAGCGAGTGGGAGGCCAGTCTGCGCTCGGGCAGCAGCGTGATTGTGGTGAGCTCTGCCGGCGTCATTGCCACCCTGCTGGCCGGGCTTGTGGCGCAGGATCTGGCCTGGCAGCGCGAGCTGGCCGTTGCGCTGTACAATGCGTCGGTCAGCGAGCTCGGCTTCGAAGACGGCGCCTGGCGCATCGAGACGCTCAACTGCGTGCGCCACCTGGAGGCCGGGCCGCTGCGAACACGGGCCTGATCGCGCCCGGGTGGCCTGCTTGCCATGACTGTGGTGCATCAACGCGGTTGCCCGGCAATGACTGGAAACCGGGCGCCGAGTGCAGTATTTTGAGGCCACGCCGTCGGTTTCCGGCTGTCGAGGGTCCGGGCAACGCTCGGGGCAGGGCGGCAACCATCACCAGGGCGGCCTGTCCTTCCGCTATCGGGGGCTTTTGAAGTGAATCATCCGCAACGCGCCATGAAGGGATTGATTGCCGCAGCGACGCTGGCCCTGTTGTGTCTTGGCGCGGCCGATGCCAGTGCCCAGGTCTATACTTATGTCGACGAAGACGGGATCACCGTCTATACCGATCGCAAGCCCGAAAACCCAAGCTACAAGGTGCGCAACCTGGGCTGCTATGGCACCTGTCGCAAGGGCGTGGACTGGCAGAAAACGCCGCTGATTCCGGGGCTGTACCAGACCGAGATTCATGCCGCCAGCGAAAGCTACGGCGTCGACGCTGCCCTGGTGCGCGCCATCATGCATGCCGAGTCCTGGTTCGAACCTGAGGCGGTGTCACGCACCGGTGCGCAGGGTCTGATGCAGCTGATGCCCGGCACCCAGCGCCGCTTCGGCGTTTCCAATCCTTTCGATCCGCTCGACAACATCACCGCCGGCGTGGCTTATCTGGCGTGGCTGGGCGAGGAGTTCAGCGGTGATCTGGAGCGCATCATCGCGGCTTATAACGCCGGCGAGAACGCGGTTCGTCGCCATGACGGCATTCCGCCATTTCCTGAAACCCGCGAGTATGTGCGGCGGGTGAATATCCTCTATCGGCGCTACAGCCAGTCCTGACGCCGGTTATTGGCCGCGCGGGAAGTCCACTTCGAACCTTGCGCCACCGGGTCGGTCGGCAGCCCGAACGCGGGCGCCGTGCCGTTGGGCAATCAGCCGCACGATGTACAGGCCCAGTCCCAGATGAGCGCCGTCGCCGCCGCTGCGTGAGCTCACCATCGAGTCGAAGATGCGCTCGGATTGCCCGGCGGGCAGGCTGGGGCCGGGGTTGTCGACCTGCAGGCAAACGCGTTCGCCGCGGCGCAGGACGCGCAGGGTGATGCGGCTGCCTTTGGCGCTGAATTCGACGGCATTTTCCACCAGCTTGTCGAGCATCTGGGCAAGCTGCTCGCCGGATGCGGCGATTCGTGCCTCGCCGGGCGCCGGCAGTCGGGCGGTGAAGCGGCGGGCGACAAACGTCTGACGGCAACCTTGAACGTACTGCTCGACGAGCTCGCCGAAATCGATCGTTTCCAGCGCTTCGGCGGCAAGGCTTTCTTCGATGCGCGCCGCCTGGCTCATGGCCTGAAACATTCGCTGCAGGCGTTGGCAGCCCTGATCGGCACGCTGCAGGTAGCGCTCCCGCGATGGGGCATCGTCGACTTCGCCCAGGTTCTCCAGCGATGAGCGGATCATGGCCAGCGGCGTGCGCAGCTCGTGAGAGAGTTTGTCGGCCAGCGTTTGCAGGTAGTCCTGATGCTGGCGCTGGCGTTCGACCATGGCTGAAAGGCTGCGCCCCAGGTCGCCGATCTCGTCGCCGTGCGTTGGCGCCGGCAAGGCTCTGTGCACCCGGCCATCGCGGTCGATGGCCGACTCCGCGGCGTTGCGCAGGCGGCGGATGCGGCCGGAAAGGCGTGCGGCAAAGCCGATCAGAGCGACGGCGACGATCAACATGCCGGCCAGGCCGAAGACGAACAACTGCAGCAGTGAGCGATAGGCGCGCGCCATGAAGCGGTCGGCGGGGCGCTCGATCACGACATGTGCGTCGACCCTGCCGTTGCGCTCGATCGGCGCGCTGGCGCTGACCACAAAGCCGCTGCCCGATGGCTGTTGATACCAGCGCGCGCCCGGCTGTGGGCCAGCCTTGTCGAGTTGGATCCGGTCGCGATTCTGGCCGCGCTGCGGTGCATTTCCGGGCAGTACGCCCAGCAGCCGCGCGGCGGTCGTGGCCAGCAGCCAGCCGGTGGTTGGCGCCGTGTTGTCGGCGGTCTGCGGGTGCTGGCGCTCAGCGCGCGCAATCACCCAGCCGTTGGCCCCGGCAAGCCAGGCGCGGGTGCCCTCGGGCAGGCGCGCGGCCAGCTGCTGCGACAGGTCGCGGGAGGGTCGAATCAGGGGGCGCAGGCCAGCGGTTGCATGAACACCGGCCGGCGATGCTGCCGCCTGGCTGTCGATATCAACCACGCGCAGGTCCAGGGCGCTGATCCGGTCGGGCTGGTCGATGGCCAGTTCGATGCGCCAGCCGCGCTCGGTCGGCTGCAGCGCCGCCCGGGCGCGCAGGCCCTGGTTGTCGTCGCGCAGGGCAAGCCAGCCCGGCGCCAGCGGCTTGACCGGCAGTTCGCCGTGCCCTTGCGCAGATCGGATTCCGACCATCAGGTGGTCGCCGGGGCGGCCGTCCGGGCCGCCCAGCACGAGCGCGTCGTCTTCGACCTCCACGAGCAGGTGCAGGCTGCCGCGATAGTCGGCCAGGACCAAGCGGGCGCTGCCGCTGGCAGGCTTCGGGCTTGTCAGCGGCTGGGCTTCGTCGAGCCAGAGCGCCCAGTCATCGGTGTGGCCATCGATCACGAAGCCGTTTTCGGCTCGGTGCACGAACAGCCCGTCGGCAGCGGGCAGTTCGATTTCGCCGGCCGCAATCTCGGCCGCCAGAGAGCGGGCGGTATCGATCAGAGTCTGCTGGTAGCTGTCGCGCAGTGATCCTTCCAGCGCGCGCACCAGCTGCCAGCCCGCCAGCGGCAACAAGAGCATCAGGGCCGAAATCAGGGCCAGCCGGGCGCGTAGCCTCACCCCGCGGCCTGATGGCCCGGCCGCCAGCGGTAGCCGGCACCGTGGACGGTCTCGAGCCGGTCGAAATCTGCATCCAGCGCTTCGAACTTGCGCCGGATGCGCTTGATGTGCGAGGTCACGGTGGTTTCATCGACCAGCAGGCTGGCGGCGTCCATCAGCTGCGAGCGGCTCTTGACGTGGCCGGGGCGCTCGAGCAGGCAGTGCACCATCCAGAACTCGGTCACCGTCAGGTTGACCGGATGACCACGCCAGCGCACCTGCATGGTGTCGGGCTCGAGCTCCATCGAGCCCAGCCGCAGCGGAGCATCGCGGTTATCCGGCGCGCGCACCGCATCGATGCGCCGGAACAGGGCGAGGATGCGGGCCAGCAGATGCTGGTTGGAGATGTCCTTGGTCAGGTAGTCGTCGGCGCCCAGGCGCAGCCCCGAAACGGCATCCAGATCGCTGTCGCGCGCGGTCAGGAAAATGATCGGCAGGCTGGCCGAGCGCTGACGCAGGGCGCGACACAGATCGAATCCGCCCTCGGGCTCATTGCCCAGCCCGACGTCGATGATCACCAGATCGGGCAGGGGGCCGGCCAACGCCGCCTCGGCCTCGTCGCGGCGCGCGTAGCCGCGGGTGGCAAAGCCATAGCGCTCGAGGGCCTCGCGATAGTTTTCGCGCAGGCTGTCTTCGTCTTCGACGATGGCGATCAGTCGCTGGGACATCCGGAAGGCCTTGCAGGTTTGCCTCGCCCGCTGCGGGGCGGCCGCCACAAGTTTGCCACATTCGATCAGGATTCCGACAGCGCATGGCAGGTCATCTGCCACCTCGCTGCGCTGAAATGGCGCCCATCGTTTCCATCGGGAGTTCGTTTCATGTTGCGCCTGTCGTTGCTGTTGCTGTGGTTGGTTCTAGGTCCGGCGTTTGCCGCGGAGTCCGGGTTGTGGCTGGAGCGCTCTTCCTCCGGCGAGCGTTCGGCGGCGCTGTCGCTGGCGACGAAGGTGGATGTTCAGGTCACCGGTACGCTGGCGCTGGTCGAGCTGCGCCAGCAGTTTTTCAACCACACCGGAGACTGGGCCGAGGGCGTGTATCGCTTTCCGCTGCCTGATCGATCAGCCGTAGAGCAGCTGCAGATTCGCTTGGGCGAGCGTCTGATCGAGGGCGAGATCCAGGAAAAAGGGCGGGCGAAGACGACCTACGAAGACGCTCGCCAACAGGGGCGGATTGCCGGTCTGGTCGAGCGTGATCAGAGCAATCTGTTCGCGACGCGGGTGGCCAATATTCCGCCCGGAGAAATGGTGGAGATCCGGATCGGTTTCACTCAGGCGGTGGCCTACGAACACGGTCAGTTCCGGCTGCAGTTTCCGACCACGTCAGCACCGAATTTCCGGCCCGGCCGGGAATTCGAGCGCGCACTGCAGCGCGGTCTGCAGGCGCTGCCGGGCGACGAACTGCCGCAGCGCCCGGTCGAGCTGACCGTAACGCTGCGCCCGGGCCTGCAGTTGAGCGCTATCCGCTCGAGCCATCACGCCGTCGACGTCACGGACCTCGGCGGTGAGTGGCAGGTCACGCTGGCTGACGGAGTCGATGTCTCCGGGCGCGACTTCGAGCTGATCTGGGAGCCTGAACAGACCGGTGCGGCCGCGAGCGCCGCCTTTGCCGAGTCGTTCAATGGTCACGAGCACGTCATGCTCACGCTGGTGCCGCCGCAGGCTTTCGAGGCCGATGCCACGCCGCGCGCGGTGACTCTGGTGGTGGACACCTCCGGCTCGATGTCCGGCGATCCGATAGCGCAGGCGCGCGAGTCCCTGCGCTATGCCCTGGCCAGCCTCAAGCCCGGCGATCGCTTCAATGTGATTGCCTTCAACCACCGGGCGCAAGCGCTGTATTCACGGCCGCGAGCGTTCAGCCAACAGGCGCACCTTGAAGCCGCCGAGTGGGTGGATGCACTGGCGGCCGGTGGCGGTACCGACATGGGCCCGCCGCTGAATCTGGCTCTGGCGGCGCCGGCCGCGTCCGGTTTTCTGCAACAGATCGTTTTCATCACTGACGGCATGGTGGGCAACGAGCGCGAACTGCTTGAGCGAGCGCGTGGCGAGCTGGGCCGCGCCCGCCTGTTTGCCGTCGGCATTGGCCACGGCGTCAACGGGGCCTTCTTGCGCCGGATGGCCGCGGCCGGTCGAGGCAGTTACACCGCGATTGCCGACACTGCATTGATTGCCGAGCGCATGAGCGAGCTGGTGCTCCAGCTTGAAAGCCCGGTGATTCATGACCTTGAAGTCGAGTGGCCCCGGCCGGTCGAGTTCTACCCGCAGACGCTGCCCGATCTCTACGTCGGACAGCCGCTGCGGGTGATGGCCCGCGCTGATCGGCTCCGCGGCGACGTGGTGGTGCGCGGAACCAGCAACGGACGGCCGTTCGAGCGGGTCGTGGCGCTGGAAGCCTTTCAGCCGGCGCCCGGCGTGGCTGCCCAGTGGGGGCGCTCGCGTATCGCGGCACTGGAAAATGGCGCCCCTCCGGCACTTGCGCCCGGGCAGGTGGCCGACCAGGTGCTCGACACCGCTCTGGCGTACTCGCTGGTCAGCTCGCAGACCAGCCTGGTGGCGGTCGATCAGACGCCGGCGCGCAGCCGCGAAATCGCGCTCGAGCGTCACGCGCTCGAGACCGGCCCCGCCGCCGGGCGTTCGCCCGGCCTGCAGGCCATGCCGGCAACCGACGGCGGCAGCGTGGCGGCGGTTGTGCGCGGCGCGGTGGCCCTGCTGCTGGTCGGGCTGTTGTTGTTCCAGCGCCGTATCCATCGCGGCGAGGAGGAATGAGCATGCGACGGCTGACGATCATTGCGCTGCTGTCGCTGGCCGGCTGGCAATTCGGCTCCGCCGGCTGGATTCAGGGCAAGGCCTGGCTGGGCCAGTTCCTGCTGGAGCGCGCCTGGCAGGAAGCCCGCGGAAGCGACCGAGCGGTTGCCCCCTGGCCGGGTGCGGTCAGTCATCCGGTCGCGCGCCTGCGCATGCCGCGGCTGTCCATCGATCGCCTGGTGCTCGATGGTCTGGAGACACCGGTCATGGCCTGGGGCCCGGGCATGGCGGTGGGCGAGGGCGGCCATCACGTGCTCGCGGCCCATCGGGATACGCATTTTTCCTTTCTGCGGGCGGTTGCGCCGGGCGATCGCTTCGAGCTGATCGCGGCGGATGGTCAGCGCCAATGGTGGCAGGTCGAGACCGTCCGCGTGGTCGATTCGCGCCGGACAGGCATCGACCTTGGCCTGCCCGAACGGGCGATGACGCTGATTACCTGTTATCCCTTCGACGCGCCGGTTGCGGGCGGCCCCGAGCGCCTTGTCGTGCACCTGCGCCCGCTCGACTCGACGAAGGAGGCTGCTTCATGACTGTTTTGTGTATTGACGAACTCTCAAGCGAGCTCAAGCGTCGCTGGGGCTGGGATGCTGCCGCCAGCCATGTTCCGGCAGACGCCGAATGCCCCCTGCCCGGGGTAGTGCAGACAGCGCTCCGTGGTGGCGCGAATACGCGGTGTTCGCGCGCGCCCTTGCCGGCGTGGCTGGAACCCGCGCACGGCTTTGATCGACCGCCCGGAATCAAGCCATTTCATGGCAAGTCCGCGCGGGCCATGGGTTAACATGAGATCCGAGTCAAGCGGAATGATTCAGGAGTGTACCCAGCGTGACCGAAGCCAGACAGATCCCGATTGCCCTCAAAAGCGGGCAGAAGATTCAGAAGCCGCAGGGCTTTACCGCCATTCGTGACGGCATCAAGGCGCGTGCCGGCGCCGAGCCAGCACCGGTTGGCCGCAAGCCCTCCTGGCTGCGGGCAAAGCTGCCCCAGGGCGGCAAGTACGAGAAAGTACGGCGCAACGTCAACGATCACCGCCTGGCCACGGTCTGCCAGGAATCCAAGTGCCCCAATATCGGTGAGTGCTGGTCCAATGGGGTCGCCACCATCATGCTGATGGGCGATGTCTGCACGCGCGCCTGTCGCTTCTGCTCGGTTGATACCGGCAATCCGCGCGGCTGGCTGGACGCCGAAGAGCCGGCCAACTCCGCAGCCTCGGTGCGGCTGATGGATCTCAAGTACGTGGTGCTGACCTCGGTTGATCGCGACGATCTTGAAGACGGCGGAGCCGGGCACTATGCCGCCTGCGTGCGCGAAATCAAGAAGGTCAATCCGCACACCGCGGTCGAGGCGCTGACGCCCGACTTCCAGGGTCGTTTGCACGATGTTGAAACGGTGGTCGATTCCGGACTGGAAGTCTTTGCGCAGAACGTCGAGACGGTGCGTCGCCTGACCCATCCGGTGCGCGACCCCCGCGCCGGCTATGAGCAGACGCTGAAAGTGCTCGAGCATGCCAAGCTCCACAAGCCGAAGGTGCTGACCAAGACCAGCCTGATGCTGGGCCTGGGCGAGACCACCGAGGAAGTCATCGAGACCATGGATGACTTGCGTGCCATCGGCGTTGATATCGTCACCTTCGGTCAGTATCTGCAGCCGACCGTCAATCATCTGCCGGTCGAGCGTTTCGTTACGCCCGAAGAATTTCTTGAGCTGCGGGAAATCGGGCTTGAGAAGGGCTTTCTGGAAGTTGTCTCCGGTCCGCTGGTGCGTTCCAGCTACCGCGCTGACAGGGTTTTTGAGAAAAACAACTGCGGTATTGATTCCGACGTGGCCTGAGCGGGCGCTTTGCCGTGCCCGAAAGCCTGAGCCCCGATGAATACGAAAGCTACCTTGAGCGGCTGACCGAGCTGCTCGCGCGTGCGCGACGGCAGCAGCGTACGCTGACCTATCTGGAGGTCGCCGACGCGCTGGGCATGCCGGGGCCCGGACGCATTCACAAGACCACCCGCCTGCTCGAGACGCTGCTTGCCCGCGACGCGCAAGCGGGGCGGCCGCTGCGAGCCGCGCTGGTCGTCAGCCGCACCGGCAGCGGGCGGCCGGCCAGAGGCTTCTTCGAGCGCGCACAGCAGTTGGGGCTGCATGACGGTCACGACCCTGAAGGCTTTCATGCCCGACTGCTCGCGCAGCTGTTCGCAGAGCGCGGGGGCTGACGGCGCCACCGTTGCCGGCCCGCTGGCGGCTCGGGCTTGGTGTAATATCACTGGCCTGCGCCCAGCTGCGCAAATCTCTCAACTTCAGGGAGCCCTGCATGATCAGGCAAACGCCATTGGCCGGCCTTGCTGGCCTGTTACTGAGTTTTTTTCTTGTGGCCTGCGACCGCGAGCACGCACCAGCCAATGCAAGTGACGAGATAATGTCTGAATCCCGATCCGAAAATCAGTCCGAAACCCGACCCGACAACACCGCCCGGAAATTGCCCGAGCCGCCAATGGCCGAGCAACGCGAACACATGGTCAGCGCCCCCGCCGGCGAGCGCGCTGACCCCTGGTACTGGCTGCGCGACGACACACGCCAGGATCCTGACGTGCTCGCCTACTTGACGGCAGAGAACGATTACGCCGATGCCGTGCTGGCCGACCAGTCGCAGCTGCGCGAGACCCTGTTCGAGGAGATGCGCTCGCGCGTCAAGGAAAACGACAGCAGCGTGCCGTATTTTGACCGCGGCTACTGGTATTCCACGCGCTACGAGGCCGGTCGGGAGTATCCGATTCACGTTCGCCGCCGCGGCAGCCTCGAGGCCGAAGAGGAGATTCTGCTCGACGTCAACGAACTGGCCGAAGGGCACGATTTCTACAGCGTTGGTGATCGCGACGTCAGCATGAGCGGTCGCTACCTGGCCTGGCTGGAAGACGCGGTGGGCCGTCGGCAGTACCGCCTGTATATCCGCGATCTGACTACCGGTGAGGATGTCGACACCGGCCTGACGGGTATTTCCAGCGTGTCCTGGTCAGCCAGCGACGAGGTGCTTTACTACGTCGAGAACGAACCTGAAACCCTGCGTTCTTGGCGCGTTCGCCGCTACCACGTCGGCAGTGGTGAGCCGGGCGAGATCGTTCACCAGGAAGACGACACGGCGTTCTACACCAGCGTGTCGCGAACGACTTCAAACGCCTACAACACCGTCTATCTGCGCTCGACCGTGGCCAGCGAGATGCGTATTGTCGAGGCGGATGCCCTTGACCAGCCGCTGCAAGTCTTTTTCCCGCGCGAGCGCGATCACGAGTACCAGGCCGATCATCTGGGTGATCGCTGGCTGATTCGCAGCAACTTCCAGGCGCCCAATTTCCGCATCATGAGCGCACCTGTGAACGAACACGCTGATCGTGCCCGCTGGTCGGATGTTGTTGCCCATCGGGATGAGGTGTTCATTCACGACTTCGACGCCTTTGATCAGTTTCTGGCGGTGAGCGAGCGCTCCAACGGCCTGCGACAGATCCGGATACTGGATTGGGGCAGCGGCAACTCCAGCCTGCTCGAGTTCGACGAGCCAGCCTATACGGTGATGCTCGGCACGAATCTCGACCAGTCCGCCGAAACACTGCGCTTTGTCTACTCCTCGTTGACCACGCCGACCAGCACCTGGGAGCTGGATCTGGCCAGCGGCGAACGCACTCTGCTCAAGCGCGAAGAGGTGCCCGGAGGCTATGCGCCGTCGGATTATCGCACGCGCCGCGAATGGGCCACGGCCCGCGACGGCACCCGGGTGCCGGTGTCCATCCTGCACCACCGGAATACGCCGCTCGACGGCACCGCGCCGCTTTATCAGTACGCCTATGGATCCTACGGTTTCACCAGGGACCCGTCGTTTTCAACCGCGCGCCTGAGCCTGGTCGACCGCGGCTTCGTGTTCGCCATCGCGCATGTCCGCGGCAGTCAGGTGATGGGGAGGCATTGGTACGAAGACGGGAAAATGCTCAACAAGATCAATACATTCAATGATTTTGTTGATGTGACAGATCATCTGGTGCGGGCGGGCCTGGTCGACGGTGACCGCGTTTTTGCCGTCGGCGGCAGCGCCGGTGGCCTGCTGATGGGCGCGATTGCCAACCGCGCACCCGACCGCTATCGCGGAATTGCAGCCCACGTGCCGTTTGTCGATATCGTCACGACCATGCTCGACGAGTCGATCCCGCTGACCACCAACGAGTTTGACGAATGGGGCAATCCAAAAGATCCCGAGTACTACGAGTACATGCTTTCCTACTCACCCTATGACAATGTGGTGGCGCAGGACTATCCGGCCATCCTGGCAACGACCGGTCTGTGGGACTCGCAGGTGCAGTACTGGGAGCCAGCCAAGTGGGTAGCGCGGCTGCGGGTGAACAAGACCGACGATAACCCGCTGCTTTTGCGTACCGATATGGATTCCGGACACGGCGGCGCATCGGGACGCTTCAGGCGCCTGGGGCAGACGGCGCTGGAGTACGCCTTTTTCCTGGACCTGGCCGGGCAGGTGGAGGCCGGCACGGATCGCGGTTGAGGCTCGGATTCGGCGATAAAAAAAACCCCGCGCGAGGCGGGGTTTTTTGTGTGGCGGAGAGAGAGGGATTGACTGCGCGCCTTGCGGCGCTTGCCCTTCGCTGCGCTACGGGTTGCTCCGCCGACTTCGTCGGCTGCGCATCGTCCTCGCTTCGCTCAGGTCGAACCGGGTTCTCATCCGTGATCCCTCTTTCCACCAGCAATAAAAAAGCCCCGCACAGGGCAGGGCTTTTTCATTGTGGCGGAGAGAGAGGGATTCGAACCCTCGATGAGGCTATAAACCCCATACTCCCTTAGCAGGGGAGCGCCTTCAGCCACTCGGCCACCTCTCCGTAAACTGATTGTATCCGTCCGCTGACGGTAGCGTCATTGACGCCTGCTGCATTCGGGCGGCTCTTGCGAGCCGCGCGAGAGAGGGATTACTGCGCGACCTTCGGTCGCTTGCCCTACGGGCTCGCCATCCTTCGGCTGGCTCGTGAGCTCGCTTGCGCTCGTTTCGAACCCTCGATGAGGCTATAAACCCCATACTCCCTTAGCAGGGGAGCGCCTTCAGCCACTCGGCCACCTCTCCGTAAACTGATTGTATCCGCCGATCGAAAACCACCGGATCGACAGGACGCGCATTGTACCGCAAGCGTTGCCGGGGTGTTGGTCGACTTCAAGCGCGCAAGGATAGCGATAAAAACGCTTCGGGTAAACCCCGGGGGATCAGGAATTTCGCGATAGAATGAGTCTTTGACCCGCTTGAACATCCAAGGAGTATTTGTGGAAGGCAACGGCAAAGCGGCACCGCGACAGTCTACGCGCAGCATCGATTTCTTTCGGGGGTTTCTGCGCAGCCCCGAGCAGGTCGGTTCGATCATTCCCAGTTCGCGCTTTCTCGAGCGGCGCATCATCAATACGTCCCGGGTGGCTTCGGCCCGGACCGTGGTCGAGCTGGGCCCCGGCACCGGCGGCACAACGCGCGCCATTCTGGACGCCATGCCGCCCGACGCACGTCTGCTGACCATCGAGCTCGACCCGCAGTTCTCCTCGATTCTGGAGGGGATCGGCGATGCGCGACTGACGGCACACACCGGCAGCGCCGTCGACCTGGCGGAAATCCTCGCCAGCTACGAGCTCGACGCGCCTGATGTGGTCATTTCGGGGATTCCGTTTTCGACCATGCCGCGTGAGGTCGGGCTGGCCATCATTGCCGCCATTCGCGACACCCTGGCGCCGGACGGGCGCTTTGTCGCCTACCAGTTTCGCGGTGCGGTTGGGCGTCTCGGTGCCGAGGTCATGGGCAAGCCCGACGTCGAGCTGGAGGTGCTCAATGTGCCGCCCATGCGCTTTTATACCTGGCAGCGTGAGGCCGTTTCAGGCGGGTGACAGCCCGAGAATGGCGTTGGCGATCGAGAAGTAGATCAAGATGCCGCCGATGTCGGCCACCGAGGTGATCAGCGGCGTGCTGGCGGTGGCTGGATCCAGGCGCAGGCGGGTCAGCAGAAAGGGCAGCAGCACGCCGATCATCGAACCCATGACAATGACGGCCACCATCGTCAGGCTGACCACTGCGGCGAGCTGAAGGCCCAGCTCCGGGCCGCCGCGCCACATGCCCACGCCGGCCACCGCCAGCCCCATGGTTGCTCCCAGCATGACCGCGACGGCCAGTTCCTTGCCCCAGATCCGCAGCCAGTCGCCGGTGGCGACATCCCCGGTTGCCAGCGCGCGCACCATCAGTGTGGCCGACTGGCTGCCGGCGTTGCCGCTGCTGTCGATGATGAGGGGCAGGAAGAACACCAGCGCAATGACGGCTTCGATGGAATGCTCGAAGTAGCCGATGGCCAGCCCGCTGACCAGGTTGACGGCAACCAGGATCAATAGCCAGCCGATGCGTTTGCGATACAGAAAGGTGGAACTGGCTTCGCGGACCGGCACGTTGAGGCGCCCGCTGGCGCCGAACTTGTGAAAGTCCTCGGTTGTTTCCTCTTCGGCGACGTCCATGATGTCGTCGACGGTGACAATGCCCAGCAGGACGCCGCTGCGGTCGGTGACGGGAAGGGTGTTGATGTCGTAGTGCTGAATGGTCTGGACTGCCTGCTCGCGGTCGGCATCGGCTTCGATCCGGATGACTTCTTCATCCATCAGGTTCTCGACGCGGATATCCTGGCGCGCCAGGATGAAAGCCTTGAGCCGCAGGGCATCGAGCAGCTTGCCGCGCTGGTCGGTGACGAACACGAAGTTGATCGTCTCGCCGCGGTGGGCCTCGTGGCGAATGTGGTCGAGCGCGCGGGTAATGGTCCATTCCGGTCGCACGGAAACATAGTGCGTCGTCATCAGGCGACCCACCGATTCTTCCGGATAGCCCAGCAGCTTCAGCGACTGTTTCAGGTCTTCGGGGCCGAGCAGCTTGAGAAAGCCTTCCAGATCCTGCGGCGCCAGGCTTTCCAGAAAGGCAGTGCGGTCGTCGGGCAGCAGCTCCCTGAGGATTTCCCGGGCCTCATCGGGCTCGAGCAGGTTGATGACTTCAAGCTGAAAGCCGTGGCTGAGATAGGAGAAAGTACCCGCGCGTCGTTCGGCCGGCAGGGCGCGCAGCACCTGGGCGTGCCGCTCGACCGGCATCTGGGAAATTGCTCCGGCAATGTCCTGAACCGCGACGACTTCGAGCTTTTCGGCCAGCGCCTCCTCACGCCCGAGGTTTTGCAGCGTCAGCAGCTCGGCAATCACGTCTTCATCTGACATGTGCTGATCCTCAAGCTTGGGGCGACGGGCCAGCAGTATAGGTCGGCCACCCCGGCTGTCAAGCGGCGCCAGGGATGGTTGAGCAAAACCTGGTCTTGCTCGAGCCCGGAGCAGCGGTATACAATGCCCGGCTTGCTCGCGCTGCGGGCATGACCTTGCTCCACGGCGGCTGTACAACAGTCCGACCGGGGGCTTTGCAGGCCGGGGTCATTCTGCCTCCGGGCCTGGGAATCCACAAGGAGTCGACAATGCGACATTATGAAATCGTTCTCCTGGTTCATCCGGACCAGAGCGAACAGGTGCCCGGTATGCTCGATCGCTACCGTGGCCTGATCGAAGAAAAGGGTGGCAGTGTCCACCGCAGTGAAGACTGGGGGCGTCTGCAGTTGGCCTTTACCATTGCCAAGCTGCACAAGGCGCACTACCTGATGCTCAATATCGAGTGCGACGCTGAAACCCTGGCCGAACTCGAGAGCACCTTCAAGTTCAATGATGCCATTCTGCGCCACCTGGTTGTGCGCAAGGACAAGGCCGAGACCGAGCCGTCGGTGATGCTCAAGCGCAAGGAAAGCAAGGACGAGCGCGACAGCGCCCGTCGCGAGCGCTCGGAAGAGAGCAGCCGTGGTGCGGGTGACAAGCCGGCGGACAAATCCGGTGACGATGCAGCTGCCGAAAAAACGGCTGCCAAGCCAGATGCAGCGGCGGACGAGAAGGCAGAAGAGCAGT
Source organism: Wenzhouxiangella sp. YN9 (assembly GCF_056324165.1). NCBI lineage: Bacteria > Pseudomonadati > Pseudomonadota > Gammaproteobacteria > Chromatiales > Wenzhouxiangellaceae > Wenzhouxiangella > Wenzhouxiangella sp. YN9. Next base: position 54,822 of record NZ_JBJNIP010000066.1, on the reverse strand, counting down.
CCGATGACCAGCCGGCTGCTGCCGCAGCGGACAACACTGACCAACAGGACAAGGCGGAGGGCTGACCGATGGCACGATTCATGAGAAGACGCAAGTTTTGCCGTTTCACGGTCGAAGGGATCGAGGAAATCGATTACAAGGACGTGGATCTGCTCAAGGATTTCATCGGCGAAACCGGCAAGATCGTGCCCAGCCGCATTACCGGCACCAAGGCACGCTATCAGCGCCAGCTGAGCACGGCCATCAAGCGGGCACGCTATCTGGCCCTGTTGCCGTATACCGATAACCACTGATCGCCTGAGGTGACGTCATGAAGCTGATTCTGCTTGAAAACATCTACAACCTCGGCGAGCTGGGCGACACGGTCAACGTGAGATCCGGTTACGGTCGCAACTTTCTGCTGCCGCGCGGCCTGGCCGTGCCGGCCACCAAGGCCAACGTCGAGGAGTTCGAGGCCCGCCGCGAGGAGCTGCAGCGCCAGGCCGATGAGCGCCTCGCCGCAGCCGAAGCGCGCAAGGAAGCCATCGACGCGCTCGAAGAGGTGCCGTTTGCGGTGCCGGTCAGCCCGGAAGGGCGTCTGTACGGCTCGATCAACCCGCACGAGATCGCCGGCAAGCTGACCGATCTGGGCTTTGCGGTGGAAAAGTCGGAGGTCGACATGCCCGAAGGCCCGATCCGCGAGCCCGGCGAATACACCGTCGGCCTGATCCTGCACGCCGATGTGCAAACCGAAGTCAAGGTCACGGTGACCGCAGCCGAAAGCTGATGAACCGAAACCCGGCGCACCGCGCCGGGTTCGGGTGGAAAACCACCGAGGAAGCCGATTCCGGGCGCTGTTGGTCGCATCCGGACCCTTTCGGTTGAATCGGTGGTTTTTCGTTGTTGCCGGGTGCGGGCACCAGCCGGTTGGCGAGCTGGCCCGAAACGGGTCTATACTGAGCGGCCATTCGCGCAGTAATCAAGCGGTAATTCCAGAGCAGTGGCAGAAGCGCAAATCACCCCCCTGAGCAACGTCAAGGCACCGCCCAACTCCAACGAGGCGGAGCAGTCGCTGCTCGGGGCGCTCATGCTGGGCCCCGATGTCTGGGACCGCGTTGCCGATCAGGTCGACGAGAGCGATTTCTATCGCCAGAATCACCGCTTGATCTTCCGCGCCATAGCCGAGCTGGCCAATGACGGGCAGCCCTGCGATGCGGTCACGGTGGCCGAGTGGTTTGCCCGCCACGGCAAGCTCGACAAGGTCGATTCCGGCGCCTACCTGACCATGCTCGCCAACGAAACGCCCGGGCCGGCCAATGCCGCCGGCTACGCGCACATCGTGCGTGAGAAGTCGATTCTGCGCCAGCTCATCCAGATCGGCACCGAGATTGCCGACAACGCGCTGCAGACCGCCGGCCGCAGCTCCAAGGAAGTGCTCGAGGAAGCCGAACAGCGGATTTACGCCATAGCCGACCAGGGCGCGCACACGGCATCGGGCTATGTGAGCGTGCGTGAGGTCATGTCCAGCGCCATGGATCTGCTGCACGAGCTGCAGCAGAACGAGGGCGACCTGACCGGGGTGCCCACCGGCTTTGCCGAGCTCGACAGCCGGACCTCCGGGCTGCAGGACACCGATCTGATCATCGTTGCCGGCCGCCCGTCCATGGGCAAGACCTCGCTGGCAATGAACATTGCCGAGCGTGCCGCCATTCGCCACAAGGTGCCGGTGGCGGTGTTCTCGATGGAAATGTCGGACACCCAGCTGGTGATGCGCCTGTTCTCCTCGCTGGGCCAGATCAATCAGGAGCGCCTCCGAACCGGCCGCCTGGAGGGTCAGGACTGGGTCAATCTTCGCTCTGCCATGACCCTGCTCAAGGGCGCCAACATCTTCATCGACCAGACCCCGTCGCTGACGCCCATCGACATGCGCGCCCGCGCGCGGCGCATGAAGCGCGAGCACGACATCGGCCTGATCGTGGTCGACTACCTGCAGTTGATGAAGGTGCCCGGCAGCGCCGAGAACCGCACCAACGAGATCAGCGAGATCTCGCGCAGCCTCAAGGCCCTGGCCAAGGAGCTGGAGGTGCCGGTCATCGCGCTGTCGCAGCTCAACCGCGCGCTCGAGCAGCGCCCGGACAAGCGGCCCAAGATGGCCGACCTGCGCGAGTCCGGCGCCATCGAACAGGATGCCGACCTGATCCTGTTCATCTACCGCGATGAGGTCTACAACGAAGACTCGCCGGACCGGGGCATTGCCGAAATCATCATCGGCAAGCACCGCAACGGCGCGACCGGCACTTTCAAGCTCGCTTTTCAGGGCGAGTTCGTCCGCTTTCGCGATTTCACGCCGGACCACTACGGCCAGGACGGCTGACCGGCCGGGGGGCATCCCATGGCGCGCAACACCATCGCCCACATAGATCCGACCGCGATTGCCCACAATCTCCAGCGGGTGCGCGAGTTCGCGCCCGCAAGCCGCGTCATGGCGGTGGTCAAGGCCGACGCCTACGGCCACCGTATCGACCTGTGCCTGCCCGCGCTCGAGCAGGCCGACATGCTGGCGGTGGCGACCATCGAGGAGGCCCGGGCCATTCGCCGATTGGGAAACGGTTTGCCGGTACTGCTGCTCGAGGGCGTCAGCACCTATGGTGACCTGGCCGTGGCCGCCGATCTCGGGCTGGAGCTGACCATTCATCACGCTCATCAGCTCGACGCACTCGAGCGTTTCGGGCGCTCGCCGGCCCGGCGCCTGTGGCTGAAGATCGATACCGGCATGCACCGCCTCGGCGTGCCCGTCGAAGCGGCGGTGGACATGCACGAGCGCCTGAGCGCGATTCCCGGCGTGCAGCAGGTCAACTGCATGAGCCATCTGGCCTGCGCCGAAGAACCGTCACACCCGCTCAACGCGCTGCAGCTCGAACGCTTTGGCCAGGCGACTGACGGACTCGAAGGCGAGCGTTGTCTGGCCAATTCGGCCGGGCTGATCAAACTGCCCGAAGCCCGCCTCGATTGGGTTCGGGCGGGTCTGCTGCTCTACGGCATCTCGCCGCTGCCCGGCCAGCCCGGGGCTTCGCTGGGCCTGGAGCCGGCCATGACCCTGAGCGCCGAGCTGGTGGCCGTCAACCGCGTGGCCGCCGGCGAGAGCATCGGCTACGGCGCGCGTTTCACGGCTGAGCGTGACATGACCGTAGGCGTGGCCGGCATTGGCTACGGCGACGGCTATCCCCGCAGCATGATCGACGGCGCGCCGGTGCTCGTCGACGGCAAGAGCTGCCGCATGTGCGGACGCGTTTCCATGGACATGATCACCATTGATCTGACGCCTTGTCCTGACGCCAGAGCAGGCGATGAAGTCGTGCTCTGGGGGCAGGGCGTTGCAATCGAAACAGCGGCCGAGGCGGCCGGGACCATTCCCTATGAACTGGTCTGCCGGATAACGCGTCGTGTTCGCTTCCGCAGCCGGGGCCGGTGAGGCTGAAAGGGGGAGGGTATGGCGCATGAGAGCTGGCGTACGCCAAGATGTCTACGCGTCGCGCGTTTGCGCAATTCTTCGATCGGGAGAGCTGCAGAGTTGGTGCCACGACAAGCGCTCTGGTGCTGAATTGGTGGCAGTAGCCCGCCGGTGCGGCGGCCGGCAAGAACAGCAAGGCTGTCCTTGACAGGCAGCTTTATCATTTGTAATCATTCGGTTATGGGGAATGAGGTGGCACACGTCTTATCGTCTAATTATGGTTGGCGTTGTTGCTGTTTTGGAAACCGAGCCGTAACAAGAGACGCGGCTTTGAAGGGGTAGGGAGATAAATATGTCTAAATTGGGTCTGTTTCTCATTGGTGTCCTACTTTTTACGCTTTCTTCGGTAGTGAAGGCTGATGAATGTGAGTATGATTTTTGTATTGAGGTTACTGGCTATATGATGAGTCACGCTGTCTCAATGGGATACACGGGTCCCGCATGGTCTTCAGGCGACTTGCTTCCAAAGGCTGATGAGATTGAAGTGGGGCGTATGTACCAGTTAATTGTTAAAAACTTGGAGCGTATTGATACTGTTGGAGACGAAGATGTGGGCTGCCAGAACGTAGGGCAGTGCGAAAAGGGGAAGCGGCGAACCAAATCGGTCCAAGATTGCCTTCTGTCAGCATAGGAGAAGCGGTTCGAATCAACTACGGCACTGGTGAATCTGAGTCTTTTGTTATCCAATGTAGGCACTGCAGTTTGCCTGCAGTTCCGATTTTCGGAACTTGTGAATAACGAAGCCATAGAACGGTGAATAGAAAGTTCATTGCAGTTGTTGGAAGTGTGCTGATTGTCGCTCTGGGAGTGGCTTATTTTGCTCAGCACGCTGCTCATGAGGTTGAGCCTGAAGCCGGGCAAGGCCGGCTTCAGGCCGTTCAAGAATCAGATCAAGGTTCTGTCGCGGCCATGGATCCAGGCGTTTCTGCGCCAGAAGCGGCAAAGGAGCCGGATGAGCCGGCAGCACGGCCATCGCAGGATCCAGCGCCTGAAGTAGATGGCGCAGTTGCCCTGCGCGAGTTGGTCAGGCAAGCCCAGGAAGCTGAGTCTGCACCTACTCGCATGGAGGAGTTGGCGGCTCTTGCGGAGTTCAACCCGGACCTTGCTGTAAAAAAAGTGAGTGAACTCAAGGATTTCTGCAGCTCGGAGAACATTGCCGCAGCGGAGCAACTTGGACACTCTCAAGCTTTAATGGCCGCCAGGAAAACCTATTGCAATGGTTACGATCAAACATCCGCAGACAGGATGCTGGAAGAGCTTTCCTCGATGTCTGAGCCAGGGGACGAGATAGACCGCATTGCTCGTGATGCCTACCTCGGTCCTCAGCACGAATTTTCGTCTCGCCTCGAGAGCGCTCCGAAAGCTGAACGTTCGGATGTTTTCACGGCGCTGGTAAGAAACGCGTCTACTCCCGATCAACTAATGGAGCTGATTCACATTAACCAGTCGCACGCCAGCCGCAACGGCGGAGTGCCTTTGTGGACCCTGGGGCGGGATTCATTACAGTTCCACCAGCAGGCAAGCCTGTTGAACGCTCAGAAGGTAGCCATTCTCTTGTTTTCTTGCCGACGTTTCGGGGGTTGCGGACCCAATCAGTATCCGCGACTGGTTCTTTGTTCAATCAATTTTCTGCGCGCCTGCTCTCCGGGAACATCGGTTCAGGACAATCTGCATCAAACCACGCCGCCGGCGGACTTCGAACTCGCTCGGAGCATGCTGATGAGACTGTAGGGATTGATTGCTCGGACATCTGCACGAGTCTTGGCATTCGGGCCAGGTACTTGCCGTGAGCCGGGGCCAATCTCTACCTGGCATAGTCTCCGAACACTTGAATTGACTCGTTCCAGCTTGAAACTGCGAATCTCGCTCACGCTCGCCAGTCGCTGCGTTCCTGCGGTAACATGAGCGGTCATATCAAAACCCAGAGCGACTTCATGGCGGGCAAGCTCTATATCCGCACCCACGGCTGCCAGATGAACGAGTACGACTCGGAAAAGATGGCCGACGTGCTGGCGGCCTCTCATGGCCTGGCGCTGACCGACAGCCCCGAAGAGGCCGACGTCATCCTGATCAACACCTGCTCGATTCGCGAGAAGGCGCAGGAGAAGGTGTTTTCCCAGCTCGGGCGCTGGCGGCCGCTGAAGGAGGCCCGTCCCGACCTGATCATCGGCGTGGCCGGCTGTGTGGCCAGCCAGGAGGGCGAGAACATCATCAAGCGCTCGCCGTTCGTGGATATGGTGTTCGGTCCGCAAACGATTCATCGTCTGCCGGGCATGCTCGACCAGGTACGCCAGGAGGGCAAGTCGGCCATCGACATCTCGTTTCCCGAGATCGAGAAGTTCGATCACCTGCCCAGCCCCGGCAAGACAGGCGGCAGCGCTTTCGTGTCGATCATGGAGGGCTGCTCCAAGTACTGTTCGTTCTGCGTGGTGCCGTATACCCGCGGCGAGGAAGTCAGCCGCCCGCTCGATGACGTGATTGCCGAGGTGGCCGAGCTGGCCGGGCAGGGCGTGGTCGAGATCAACCTGCTGGGGCAGAACGTGAATGCCTACCGCGGCCCGATGCACGACGGTGGCACCGCCGACCTGGCGCTGCTGATTCGCTATATCGACCATATCGATGGCATCGAGCGGATTCGCTTTACCACTTCGCACCCGGTCGAGTTCTCCGACAGCCTGATCGAGGCCTACGGCGAAGTATCGAAGCTGGCCAACTATCTGCACCTGCCGGTGCAGTCCGGCTCGGATCGCGTGCTGTCGCTGATGAAGCGCGGCCACACGATTCTGGAATACAAGCAGAAGATTCGCCGCCTGCGCGAGGTGCGGCCGGACATCACGCTGAGCTCGGATTTCATCATCGGCTTTCCCGGCGAAACCGAGCGTGACTTCCAGCAAACGCTCGATCTGGTGCGCGAGCTCGAGTTCGACCAGAGTTTCAGCTTCATCTACTCGGCCCGTCCCGGCACGCCGGCGGCTTCGTTCCCCGACAACGTGACCCTGGCCGAGAAGAAGGATCGTCTCCAGCGCCTTCAGGAGCAGCTCAACCTTCAGGCTCGCGGCTACGCCGAGGCCATGATCGGAACGCGCCAGCGGGTGGTGGTCGAAAACATCAGCCGCAAGGACGCCCGCGAGCTCGCCGGGCGCACCGAGAACAGCCGTATCGTCAACTTTCCCGGGCCGCCCGAGCTGGTCGGCCGGATGGTCGACGTCGTCATTACCGAGGTCATGAGCAATACCCTCCGGGGGCGCCTCGACAGCAAACAGGACGCGGCCGCTTAAATGTCCGCCGCCGCAGCCGAAAAGGCCGTCACGCTCGAGCTCGAGCCGGTCGACAACGAACGCCTGGCCAACCTCTGTGGCTATCTCGACGAACACATCAGCCTGATCGAAAAGCGGCTGGGCGTGGCGGTTGCCGCGCGTGGCAATCTGTTCAGCATCGAAGGCGAGCCCGATGCAGTGAGCGCGGCCCGGCGGGTATTACGTCAGCTCTATCGCCTGTCAGAGCGCGAGACCCTCAGCCCCGCCATTGTCAATCTGCAACTGCAGCAGTCCGGCCTTGACGAGCCCGAGAGCGACGATGTCGAGGTCGGCATCCGCACTCGTCGCGGCCTGATCCGCGGCCGCGGGCCCAACCAGAAGCGCTATCTCAGGCGCATCAGTGATTGCGACGTCAGCTTCGGCGTCGGGCCGGCCGGCACCGGCAAGACCTTTCTGGCGGTGGCCTGCGCCGTCGACGCGCTGGATTCGGACCGGGTTCAGCGCATCGTGCTGGTGCGCCCGGCGGTCGAGGCCGGCGAGCGGCTGGGCTTTCTGCCCGGCGACCTGGCTCAGAAGGTCGACCCCTACCTGCGGCCGCTGCACGACGCGCTCTACGAGATGCTGGGTTTCGAGAAGGCTGCGCGCCTGACCGAGCGCAATGTCATCGAGGTGGCTCCGCTGGCCTATATGCGCGGGCGCACGCTCAACGATGCCTTCGTCATTCTCGACGAGGCACAGAACACCACCTCCGAGCAGATGAAGATGTTTCTCACCCGCATCGGTTTTGGCTCGAAGGCGGTCATCACCGGGGATCTGACCCAGATCGACCTGCCGCCGAAGGTCAATTCCGGCCTGCGCCAGGCCATCGGTCTGCTCAAGGAAGTCGAGGGCGTGAGCACGACTTTTTTCGACGCCCGCGACGTGGTGCGCCATCCGATCGTGCGCCGCATCGTGGAGGCCTACGAGAACGCCGATGAGCAAGGCAAATGAGGCGGCCGCTGACGCCGGCCTGACCATCCAGCGCGCAAGCGCCAGCCGCAGGCTGCCGGAAGACGACGCCATACGCCGGTTTGCCCGCGCGGCACTGGCCGGCCTCTGCCAGCCGTTGTTGACGCTGCGGATCGTCGATGAACCCGAAGCGCGCGCGCTCAATCACCGCTGGCGGGGGCGTGATTACGCCACCAACGTGCTCAGCTTTCCTGCCGAGCTGCCATCGGGCACCGGCATCAATCTGCTCGGTGACATCGTGATCTGTGCCGCCGTGGTCGAGCGCGAAGCCGAAGAGCAGGGTAAATCCGTCGAAGCGCACTTTGCGCATCTGTTGCTTCACGGCATCTTGCATCTGCAGGGCTTCGACCATATTTCTGCTCAGCAGGCCGAAGCGATGGAGTCCCGGGAAATCGGGCTGCTGTCCGATCTGGGCTTTGCCAATCCGTATGCAAGTGATGACTATTGACCTTCCACCCAATCAACCGGTCGCCGCGGTCATGACCCGCTTCCGACCGCTCCGCTTTCCGACATGAACGAAGAATCCAGCGACAGTTCAAACGGCAGTAGCAGCGCCAGCTCGAAAGGCTGGCTGGAACGAATCGGACGCGCTTTCGGCAGCGAGCCGCGCAGCCGCGAGGACCTGATCGAACTGCTGCGCGATGTCAGCGGGCAGGGCCTGATCGAACCCGACACCCTGACCATGCTCGAAGGCGCACTCGAAGTCGACGAGCTGCAGGTACGCGACGTGATGGTGCCCAGATCACACATGGTGGTCATCGCCGACGGTGCATCGCTGGACGAGATTCTGCCGATCATCATCGAGTCGGGCCATTCGCGCTTTCCGGTGGTGGGCGAGCATCGTGACGAGGTCAAGGGCATTCTGCTGGCCAAGGACCTGCTCAAGGTGGTGGCCAGCGACAATGACATCGGTTTTGTCGAGGAGCTGGTGCGTGCGCCCGTCATCATCCCCGAATCCAAGCGCCTGAACGTGCTGCTGCGGGAGTTCCGGGTCAGCAAGAACCACATGGCGATCGTGGTCGATGAGTATGGCGGTGTTTCCGGGCTGATCACCATCGAGGACGTGCTCGAGGAGATCGTGGGCGACATCGATGACGAGCACGATGCCGAGGCGGTGGAGGATATTCAGCGCTGCGGCAACGGCAAGTATCTGGTGCAGGCGCTGACCGATATCGACGACTTCAACGAGTCCTTCGAAACCGACTTCAGCGATGATGAATACGACACCATCGGCGGGCTGGTGGTCGCCGAGTTCGGTCGTCTGCCGGAGTCCGGTGAGTCGGTGGCCATCGGCGGCTGGGATTTCGTCGTTACCGAGGCCGACGATCGTCGCCTGCATGCCGTGGAGGTGTCCCGGCGCTAGCGCGTGCCGGCGGCCAGCGCCCGTGATTGCCCGTCCTCTCTCCCGCATCCTGTTTCGCGCTCTGCTGGCGCTGGCGCTGTGCCAGGGGCTGGCGTTGACCGCACAGGCGCGGGAGGCCTGGCTGGTCACCTACGGGCCGGGGCAGGAGGTCTGGGAGCGCTTCGGACACAACGCCATCTGGCTGCGCGATGCCGAGCTGGGGCTGGATCACGTCTACAGCTTCGGTTATTTCGAGATGGACCGCCCGGGCTTCTACAGCGATTTTGCCCGCGGCATCATGAAGTATTTCGGCTCGGTGTCGTCGCCCGAGCGCGAGTTCGCTTTCTATCGCATGCGCGACCGCTCAATTCGTATCCAGCAGCTCGACCTTGACGCGGCTCGGTTTCGTGAACTTCACGGGCTGCTGCAGGAAAACGTCTTCCCGATACCGCAGTACTACGACTACGATTATTTCTTTGCCAACTGTTCGACCTGGCTGCGCGACCTGATCGATCAGGTGGTCGACGGGCAGGTGCGACAGCAGCTCGAAGACCGGCCCGCCCGGCTCAATTTCCGCGATCATATCCGCCGCTACAATCAGGGCCGCCCGGCGCTGCACGCCGGCCTGATGTTGCTGCTGGGACCGATGGTCGACCGGCCACGCACCGCCTGGGAGGAAGGCTTCATTCCCGCAGCGCTTGCGGACTGGATGGCCACGATCACCGTCGACGGCAAGCCGCTGGTTGGCGAGGCCGAAGCGCTGTATGTTTCGCGCCAGCACGGCGCCCCGGATTACCCGGCGTCGCAATGGCCAGTCTACGGGGTGGTTTCACTGCTGCTGGCGGTACTGGTCGCCGTGGCCTTGCGCTTTGGCTCCGGTTTCTGGGGCCGGCTGCCCTGGCGGGCTGCGGTTGTGGCCATCGGGCTGTCGGGCGCGCTGGTCTTGCTGATGTGGTTCGGCAGCGGCCATGAGGTCGTTGACGACAACCGCGTGGTGTTGTTGCTCAACCCCGCCTGGCTGCTCATGCTGCTGCCGCTGCCCCGAGCACCGCGCATCGCGTTGTGGTGGCTGCTGGCGGCTGCAGCGCTGGCCGGCGCGGTGCTGCTGGCCAGTCCGGGCAGTCCGCAGCTGCGGCCGCAGGTCGTGGCCGGCTTGCTGCCGCTGCTCGCCGCGGTGTTCTGGGGCGCGCGGCGGTGCCTGCCTACAGCTGCAAAACCCGGTTGTGGCGCGGCAGCCGCTCGGGCTCGTGGCTGATCATGATCGTGGTTCGGTCTGCCAGCCATGCCTCGAGGCTGGATGACAGGCCGTCTGCCGTGGCTTGATCCAGCCCGGTCGTGGGTTCGTCCAGAATGACCGCCGGCGGGTCGATCAGCATCAGGCGGGCCAGGCCGATGCGGCGCTGCTCGCCGCCCGACAGGCTGGCCCCGCCTTCGTCCAGCCAGGTTGCGAGGCCATCATCAAGGCTTTCCAGCCAGTCAGCCAGGCCAGCGCGGCGCAACGCGCGCGCCATCTGCGCCCGATCGGCACCAGGGGCGGCCAGCTGCAGATTGGCGGCCAGCGTGTCGGCAAAGATCACCGGTTGCTGCGGCAGGTAGCCGATATGCCGTCGCAGGCTTTCGGGCCTGATCGTGCGCAGATCAAGCCCGCCGATGAAAACGGCCCCGTCCTGCGGATCTATCTGGCGCATCAGCAGCAGCGCAAGGGTGGTCTTGCCGCTGCCGCTCGGGCCGGAGATCAGCAGCCGTTCGCCCGCCGCGATTTCGAGGTCCAGACCGTCGATGACGGGGCGTGAGTTCGCCGCCCAGGCAAAGCGAACGCCCGCCATGCGGATGTCGGCAGGCGCAGCAGGGGCGGCGTTGGCACCGCCGGCGCTCAGTCGTGGCTGTGTTGCGGCCAGCTCGGCGACCCGCTGTGCTGCCAGCCGGGTCTGAGTCAGCTGGCGCCAGGCCGGCGGCAGCACCTGCCAGACTTCGTTCATGCCCAGCATGACGATGACCGCCATCACCGCGATCGGCGCGGAGATGCGGCCGTCGGAGGTGCCCTGAAGCACTGCCAGCAGCATGGCCCAGGCGGCGATGAAGCCGGCAGCGTTGGTCAGCAGGCGCCCCGCGGCATCGAGACGATCGAGCCGTCTTTGCTGCCCCACACGGGTCGAGGCCAGGGTTTCAAGCCGGCGGCCGTGGTCGTCGACGCGGTGTTCGGCCACCAGCGACTTGAGGCCTTCCAGGCTTTCGCTGCAATGGCGCCGCAGCTCGGGCTCGCCCTGGGCCAGCTGGCGGCCCGGCGTTCTGCCGGCCCGCCCCATCGCCGCGGTGATGGCCGCTCCCGTCAGGCCCAGGGCCAGGGTCACCACCGCGGCCTGGGACGAGACCAGGAGCCGCAGGACGAGGGCAAGGCCCAGGGTGGTCACGGCCGCTGCGATCAGCGGCCCGGCCACGCCGGCAAACAAGTGGTCGAGAGCTTCGACATCGCGGGTCAGGCGATTGAGCGTGTCGCCGCGCCGCAGTCGGCGCAGCTGCAGTTCATCGAGACGCAGCAGACGGCCCAGAAGCTTCAATCGCAGTGCGGCCAGCAGTCCCAGCGTTGCACGGTGTGTTGCCAGACGCTCGCCGTAGCGCGCCAGGGTACGCGTGATTGCCGCCAGGCGAATGCCGCCGCCGGGCGTGAAGATGTCGAGCATGGCAATGGCGCCCAGGCCGGTCAGGGCGCTGGCGGTGATCAGCCAGCCCGAGAGTCCGAGCAGAGCCAGCCCGGCGATGGTCGACGCCAGCATCAGGGCCACACCCAGGGCCAGCCAGCGCCAGTGCCGCCGCCAGGCGGGCCCGAACAGCTGCCGCAACTTCATGGCGCAACCTCCCTGAGGTGGCCGCCGTCGAGCTCCAGGATGCGCTCGGCCCATTCGGCTGCGGCCGGATCATGGCTGGCGCAGATGATGGTCGGCCCGACGCCTTGCGAGAGCGCTCCGAGCGTGGCCCATAGCGTGGCAGCGGTGGCGGCATCGAGGCTGGCGGTGGGTTCGTCGAGCAAAAGCAGCGGGCGCGGTTGCAGCAGGGTGCGCGCCAGCAGCAGCCGACGGGCCTGTCCGCCCGACAGCCCTTCGCCGGAGGCGCGAATGGTGGTCGCCAGGCCGTGGGGCAGATCGGCGATCCAGCCATCGAGGCCGGCGGCCGCAGCGGCGGCTGCCAGCTCGTGGTCGCCGGCGTCGGGTTTCGACAGGCGGAGGTTGTCGGCCAGTGTGCCCTCGAAAAGCCCACCTTGCTGGCCCATCCAGCCGCGCAGCGAGGCCAGCGTGTGGGCGTCGATGCGCTCCAGCTCGACGCCGTCGATGCGCAGGCAGCCCGAGTCGGCGGTCAGAAAGCCGCCGATTAGGTCGAGCAGGGTGGATTTGCCGCTGCCGCTGGGGCCGCGAATCAGCACCCGCTGGCCGGGATTGATGCGGAAGTCGAGGCGGTCAAGCACCGTGCCGCGGCCGGGGCGCGACAGCGACAGCCCGCGGCCTTCGATCCGGCAGGCGCGACCGGGCTTGACTGCCGCCGGGTCTTCGGGCTCGCGGCGTGCCGGCGGTGTTTCCAGGATCGCGCGGATCGCGCCGGCGGCGGCCAGCGAGTCGGCCCGGTCGTGCCAGGCCTGCGAGAGCTGGCGCAGGGGCAGGAAGTACTCCGGCGCCAGCAGCAGCACGAACAGGCCGCTTTGGAGCGTCAGCGCCGGCGCCGGGCCGAACTCGATATGCCCGAGCAGACCCAGGCCGACGTAGATGGCCACGGCGGCGATCGCCACCGAGCTGAAGAATTCGAGCGCGGCGGTCGACAGGAAGGCGATCTTGAGCACCGCCAGGGTGCGCTGACGGAAACGCTCGATCAGTGCCTCCAGCCGGCCGAGCACGTGCGCCTCGCTGCCGAAGCGGCGAATGGTGTCGAGTCCGCGCAGGCGATCGAGAAAAACGCCGCCGAGGCGAACCAGCTCGCGCTGCTGGTCGCGGCTGGCCTGCTCGGCGCCCCAGCCGATCAGCGCCATGAACAGCGGGATCAGCGGCGCGGCCAGGGCAAGAAACAGGCCGGCGAGCCAGTCCTGCCAGAACACGGCGATCAGCAGTACCGGAATGATCACGACCGCGGCGATGCGCTGCGGCAGGAATTGCCCGTACCACTTTTCCAGCAGGTCGACCTGTTCGATCAGCGTGGTCGACAGAGATCCGACGCCGCTGCGGGCGGCAAAGGCCGGGCCGGCGTCGGCGATATGCGTGAACAGCCGCGGCCGCAGGCGGGCCCGGACCACGGCGGCGGCGTCGGCGGCCAGCCAGCGGCGCGCGGAGTCGACCAGCGCGCGGCCGAGAAAGATCGCCAGCAGGGCGGCCAGTGAGGGCGCGAGCTCGCCTGGTGTTCTTTCAGCGAGCAGGGCGCCGGAGACGATGGCCGCCAGCAGCCACGCCTGAGCCGCTGTCAGCGCCGCCTGCAGCGCGGTCAGCGCCATCAGGCGGGCGCGAAAGCCGGCGGGTTCCTGCGCCGTCAGCCAATCATTGTCTGTCTGCCCTGCGTGAGTGATGCTGGCGTGTCCGGCTGGTCAGTGACTGTAGCCTTCGCCGGGTTTGACCTTGCCGCGGAACACCCAGTAGGTCCAGGCCGTATAGCCCAGTATGATGGGCAAGAGAAACAGTACGCCCAGCAGCAAGAACAGCTGCGTTCCGGGGTCGGATGCCGCGTCCCAGAAGGTGTGCTCCGGCGGCACGGCCCAGGGCCACATGGACGCCAGCAGCCCGAGATAGAACAGCGCGAACAGCGTCATCGAGCCGATGAAGGGCGCGACATCCGAGCGCTGCCGGAGTTTGCGATAAATCCAGGCGGCAGACGCCACGGCCAGAATCGGAAAGGCCCACAGCACCGACACCTGATCGAACCAGCGCGCACGCACGTGTTCGCTGGTCAGCGGTGTCCAGACGCTGACGACGATGAAGAAGACCATGACCACTGCCAGCAGCGCGGGCGCCATGCGGTAGGCCCAGTCGCGGGTCTCGCCTTCGGTCTTGAGAATGGTCCAGGTTGCGCCCAGCAGGGCATAGCCGGCAATCACGCCCAGGCCGGTCATGACGGTAAACGGCGTCAGCCAGTCGAACGTTCCGCCAACGTAGGAAAAACCCTCGACCTCGAAGCCCTGAATGTAGGCACCAACGACGGCGCCCTGGGCAAAGGAGGCGACGGTCGAACCGAGCCAGAAGGAGCGGTCCCACCAGTGGCGGTGGTGCTCGTGCGACTTGAAGCGGAACTCGAAGGCAATGCCGCGGAAGATCAGGCCGGCCAGCAGCAGGAAGACACCGATATAGAGCGCCGGAAGAAACACAGCGTAGACCATCGGGAAGGCCGCGAGCAGGCCGGCGCCACCAAGGATCAGCCAGGTCTCGTTACCGTCCCACACCGGGGCGACGGAGTTCATCAGATCGTCGCGCGCCCGATCGTCAGGCGCAAAGGGGAAAAGAATGCCGACGCCCAGGTCGAAGCCGTCCATCAGGACGTACATGAAAACGCCCAGGCCGATGACGAAAACCCAGATCAGGGTCAGATCGAGCAGTTCCATGATCTTCAGCTCCTTGTCTCGGGGTGCGAAGCGGTCGGCTCGTCCACGGCCGACCAGGGTCGTTTGGGGTGCGCGCCGTCATGCTCCGGCTCTTCGGGGTCGGCCGCCGGCCCGAGGACGATCACCCGGCGCAGATACGTCAGCCCGGCGGTGAAAACGACGGCATACACCGCGATGTAGCCCAGGAGCGTAGCCAGCACCACGCCGCCGCCGAGCGACGGCGTGACGCCTTCGCTGACGCGCATCAGGTCCTGGACGATCCAAGGCTGGCGGCCGATTTCAGTCACGAACCAGCCTGCAATCACGGCGATGAAAGGCAGCGGTGGCATCCATGAAATGAGGCGTAGCAGCCGTGGTGAATGCTCGAGACGGCGGCGCAGCACCTGGACCGCGCCGGCAACCGCCACGGCGATGAAGATCAGGCCCAGGCCGACCATGACGCGGAAGCTCCAGAAGACGATGCCGACCGGCGGTCGATCCTCGCGTGCCACCGCCTTGAGCCCCGGCACCTCGCCATCGGCGCTGTGGGTCAGGATCAGGCTGCCCAGGCGGGGAATGCCGATCTCGAAATGATTCTTTTCGGCGGCGGCATCGGGCACGGCAAACAGGATCAGGGGCGCACCGCGCTGGGTCTCCCAGTGCGCTTCCATGGCCGAGACCTTGGCCGGCTGATGCTCCAGCGTGTTGAGTCCGTGCAGGTCACCAATCAGCAGCTGCAGCGGCGTGGCGATGGCCAGCAGCAGCAGACTCATCTTCAGCGCCGTCAGGCTGCTGTTGCGGTGGCGGCCCCGGAGCAGGTACCAGGCGCTGACGCCGGCGACCACGAACCCGCCACAGATGAAGGAGGCCAAGACCATATGCGCAAACCGGTAGGGCAGCGAGGCGTTGAAAATCGCCTGAACCCATGAAGTCACGCTGAAGGTGCCGTCGACCATTTCCACCCCGGCCGGCGTCTGCATCCAGCTGTTGGCGGCGAGAATCCAGAAAGCCGACATGAACGTGCCGAATGCGACCATGCAGGCCGAAAACAGATGCGCGCCGGCCGGCACCTTGTCGCGCCCGAACAGCAAGACGCCCAGAAACGTCGCCTCGAGGAAGAAGGCGGTGACCACCTCGTAGCTGAGCATCGGGCCGAAGAAATTGGCCGCCTGATAGGAAAATACGCTCCAGTTGGTGCCGAACTGGAACGACATGACGATGCCCGAGACCACGCCCATGCCGAAGACCAGGGCAAAGACCTTGGTCCAGAATTGCGACAGGCGCAGATAGACCGGGCGTCGTGTGCGATAGAAAAGCCCTTCGAGCACCGCGATATAAGAGGCCAGCCCGATGGTGAAGACCGGGAAGATGGCGTGAAATGACACCACGAAGGCAAACTGGATTCTAGACAGAAGAAGCGGGTCCAGCTCCATGGTTGGTGGCTCCTTTTCCGGCTTGTGGTCCCTGCATTATAAGCCCCTAATATAATATATGGGCGATGCATCTATCGGACTGAGGGTTTTGCGTTCTCCGCTTGGCTACTGGATCGTGATCATGATGTGGCGCCGATGCGGCCGGTAGCGGTGTTCCCACAAGAAGATACCCTGCCAGGTGCCCAGCGCCAGCGCGCCCGCGCGGACCGGGATGGTGAGCTCGGTATGCGTCAGCGCCAGGCGCACATGGGCGGCCATGTCGTCGTCCCCTTCGGCGCGGTGGCGGAAGCGGGCGTCGCCGTCGGGTACCAGGTCGGTGAAGAAGGTCTCGAGGTCGCGCTGAACGTCCGGGTCGGCATTTTCGTTGATCAGCAGCGAGGCCGAAGTATGTTTCAGAAAGACGTGGCACAGTCCGGTCGTGATGCCACTGGCGGTGACCTCGGCGGCAATGCGGTCGCTGATGTCGATCAGTCCGCGCCCGCTGGTGTCGATTACAAGCTCGTTCTGGTGCATGTCAATGGCTTTGACTGGTCAGTTCGGCCAGCAGTTCCGCCTGATGGGCCTCGACCAGCGGCGCGATCACGCTTTCGAGCTCGCCGTCGATGATCTTGTCCAGGTCGTACACCGTCAGGTTGATGCGGTGATCGGTGACCCGGCCCTGCGGAAAGTTGTAGGTGCGGATACGTTCGGAGCGATCACCGGAGCCGACCTGCAGCTTGCGCTCGGCCGCCCGTTCGTCGCGCTGCTGCTGCACTTGGGCTTCGAGCAGGCGGGCGTTGAGCAGGCTCATGGCGCGCGCACGATTCTTGTGCTGCGAGCGCTCGTCCTGGCATTCCACGACGATGCCGGTCGGCAGGTGAGTAATGCGAATGGCCGAGTCGGTGGTGTTGACGTGCTGACCACCGGCGCCGGAGGAGCGATAGGTGTCGACGCGCAGCTCGCTGGGGTCGATATCGACCGATTCGATGTCGTCGGTTTCGGGCAGAATGGCGACAGTACAGGCCGAGGTGTGAACCCGGCCCTGGGATTCGGTCTCGGGCACGCGCTGGACACGATGCACGCCTGACTCGAACTTCAGCCGCGACCAGGCGCCCTTGCCGATGATGCGCGCGATCACTTCCCGGAAGCCGCCGGCCTCGCTCTCCTGGGCCGACATGATTTCCACCTGCCAGCCGCGCCGCTCGGCGTAGCGCGCGTACATGCGCAGCAGATCGCCGGCGAAGATGCCGGCCTCCTGACCGCCGGTGCCGGCGCGCACCTCGAGAAAGATGTTGTGCTCGTCGTTGGGATCTCGCGGCAGCAGCAGCCGCTGCAGCTGCTGCTCGAGCGATGCGGTTTCTGCTGCCAGAGAATCGAGCTCGTCGCGCGCCAGCTGGCGCATTTCGTCGTCGCCGCCCTCGAGCAGCTCCTGTGCCTCTTCCATGGCCGATTCGTTGTTGCGGTAGCGCTGCCAGACCCCGATGACCGGTTCGAGCTCGGCATACTCGCGCGAGAGCTTCTGGAACTGGTGGCGATCGCCGATCACTTCGGGGCTGGCGAGGAGCTGCTCGACCTCTTCAAAGCGCTCCCCGGCCTCGGCGAGTCGCTGACGCATGCCTTGGTTCATTGATCGTCGTCCGTGAAATAGAAGCGTGCGGCGGCCAGCAAGTCTTCGTCGCCGGCTTCAGCCGCCTGTCTGATGCGAATGCTCGGTCCGTGCAGCAGGCGGTTGACCAGCCGGTGCGACAGCTTGCGCATGACCGCTTCGGGATCTGCGCCGCGCTGAAGTTCCCGTTGTGCGCGCTCGAGCAGCTGGTCGCGCTCGCCCTGTGCCCGCTGACGCAGATTCCGGAGCGTGGTTGAAGTGCCCTGCAGCCGCAGCCAGCGCTCGAAGGTGGCCACTTCCGACTCGACAATGGCGTTGGCCTCCTGAAGCGCCTGCTGCCGTTGCTGCTGAGCCGACTCCACGATCGCGCGCAGGTCATCGATGGTATACAGATACAGATCGTTCAGGCTGGCGCTGTCAGCGCTGATGTTTCGCGGCACCGACAAATCGAGCGCAAACATCGGCTGCTGGCGTCTGGCGCGCAGCGCCTCGCGAAACATCGGTCGGTCGATGATGGCTCGGGGGCTGCCGGTGCAGGCGATGATCAGGTCACTTTCGGCCAGCAGCTCGGGCAGCTCGTCGAGCGCAGCGGCCCGCGCCTCGAAACGTTCGGCCAGGTCGCTGGCCCGTTCGGCGCTGCGGTTGGCGATGGTGAGCGCATTCAGTCCGCTGGCATGGAAATGCGTGGCGCAGTCCTCGATCATCTCGCCGGCGCCAATCAACAGGACTCGCAGGGAATCCAGGCTGCCGAAAATCTGTCGGGCCAGGCGCATTGCGGCGAAGGGCAGGGTGACCGGATCGCGCCCGATGCCGGTTTCACTGCGTACGCGCTTGGACGCGGCGAAAGCGTGCTGGAACATGCGATCGAGCCTGCTGTCCAGTGTTCTGGCGCTCTGCGCCTGCTGCCACGCTTGTTTGGCCTGCCCGCCGACCTGCGGCTCGCCGATGATCATCGAGTCCATGCCGGAAATGACCTTGATCAGGTGGTAGGTACAGGCGGCGTGTTCAAGCTGATAGATGTGTTCGCGGAACTGGCCGGGCGCAAGCCCGTGCCATTGGTGTAACCAATCCGTTACGCTGCGCGTGATAGCCTGTTGCGACGAGATATAGAGCTCGGTTCGGTTGCAGGTGCTCAGGATACTGCAGCCCTCCACACCGGGCACTGCCGAAAGCGAGGCCAGCGCCTCGGGCAGCGCTTCGGCCGCGAAAGCCACTCGTTCGCGGATGCTGATCGGCGCAGTCTGGTGGCTGATTCCCAGGGTGAAAAGCGACATGCAGGACCGGTTCATGGACAAACTGACAATTTTCCTACTCGCCGCTCGGCAGTGCAAGCTGACCTTGCTGGCCGGCAGCCTGTGCCTGTTGCTCGGAGCCTGCGCCAGCATGAGCCCGGAGCAGGACGGAGATGACGACCTCGACGCTGCGGCGTCGCCGTCGGCGGAAGCGATGTTTCATATCGCCACCGCCGAGCGTCTGGTTGACGTGGGCGAGTATGCATCGGCGCTCGAGGAGTACCTGGCAGCGGCACGCGCTTCCAGCGACCCCGAGGTGGCCCGGATGGTCACCCGCCTGGCCGTGCAGCTCGACAGCTGGTCGATAGCGAGCGCGGCCGCCGAGCGCTGGCTGGCGCTGGATGACGATGCCGATTCCGCCCACCACGTGCGTATTATAGCGCGGGTCAACCGCTCTCAGCCGGACGAAGCGATGGCCGCCATGACCGAGTGGCTCGATCGGGAGCATTCGGCCGAGTCGCCGGATTGGTGGCGTCGCGCGGCCATGCTGCTGGCGGCAACCGGTAATGCCGAGGCGGCCGGGGCAGTGTTCGACCGCCTGCAGCGCGCGCGCGGCGAGCAGGCGCCGGTAGGTGAACTGGCCCACGCCCGCAGCATTCTCCACCGGCGGCTGGGCGAGCCAGGCGTTGCATTTGCCGAAGCGCTGGAGGCCGCCGAGGCCAGCGGCCAGATCGATCATCTGATCTGGGCGGCCGAGCTGGCGGTTGACAGCGACGATTTCGAACAGGCCCTGAAGCTGTATCGACAGGCGCGGGTCAGCCATCCCGAAGACTTTTCTCTGGCGCTGGCAGAAGCTGAAGTGCTGCGACAGCTCGAACGCCAGGATGAAGCGGTGGAGCTCTTGGAAGAATTGCCCGACAGCACCGGCACGCTGTATACCCTGGGTGTGTATCTGACCCAGCTGGGACACGAAGCCCGGGCCGAAGCTGCGTGGCAGCGCCTGCGCGATCTGCCCGAGTCGGAGTGGGGCGACAGCCATGCATTTCTGGTGGCCCGCCTGGCCGAGCTGATGGGCCACGATCAGGCCGCACTGAACTGGTACGAACGTGTGTCCGACCCGGCGCGCAAGCAGGAGTCGCTGCTTCGCCGCGCCGTCACCCTGGGCCGGCTCGGGCGGGTTGACGCCGGCCGGGCGCTGCTTGCCGAGCTGCGTGAAGGTGCTGAGCATGACCTGGTGCTCGATACCTGGCTGATCGAGGCGGAAATGCTGCGCAGCAACGGTCGAGCCGAAGACGCGATTGCCATGTTGCGCAAGCCACTGATGGACAACGCGAGCAACACCGACCTGCTGTACGCGCGTGCGCTCAGCGCGGCAACCGCCGGCGATGTCGATCTTGCCGAGCAGGATTTGCGCCGGGTCATCCAGATGGACTCGGATCATGCGATGGCGTTGAATGCGCTTGGCTACACGCTGACCGATCAGACCGATCGGCACCAGGAGGCCTATCGCCTGATCAAGCGAGCGCTGGAGCTCGACCCCGACGATGTTGCGACCCTCGACTCGATGGGCTGGGTGCTCTACAAGCTGGGACGTGGTGAAGAAGCTCTCGATTATCTTCGCCGGGCGCTGGAAGGCAGCCCCGATGCGGAAATCATGGCGCATCTGATTGAGGTGCTCGATCAGACCGGGCACGGTGAAGAAGCCGGACGCTTGAGCGAGCATGCGCTGGCCAGGCATCCCGACGATGGCTATCTGCGCGCCACGCTCGAGCGTCTGGATCGTCTGCAGTGACAGCCCACAGCGCGTATTGCCTGCGCCTTTCGGCGCTGCTCGGCCTGTGCCTGTTGCTGAGTGCCTGCGCCACGCGTGAGCCGCGCCCGGCCGGTGCCTGGCTGGCGGAGCGCGAGGCATGGTTTGCCGAACATCCCAACTGGCATATTTCTGGCCGGGTCGGGCTCTACGATGGTCGGCGTGGCGGCTCGCTCGGCTTCAGTTGGCAGGCCGAGGGCGACGCGCACCGGATTCACCTGCGCACCACGGCTGGCGGCCGTCAGTGGCGGCTGTGGTTCGCCCCGCAAGGCGCCAGGCTGAAGGGCAGCGATGTGGGGCAACTGGCGGGCGCAACACCCGATCCGCTGGTCGAGCAGGCCGTTGGCTGGCCGATTCCGGTGGCTGCACTGGCCTGGTGGATTCGCGGCCTGGTGCCGCCCGGAGGCGGTGACGTCCGCTTTGCCGACGACGGTACCCTTCAGGGCGTGACCGGGGCGGACTGGACGCTCGAATATCAGCGCTTCGAGCAAATCGACGCCAGGCTTCTGCCCACCCGTCTGGAGGCGCACTCGGGCGACTATCGCGTCAGGATAGTGATTGGCGAGTGGCAGTTCGAAGGCCCGGAATGACAGCCGCTACGGACGTTTTTCCGGCGCCAGGATTTTGCGCCGGCACGTGGGGGTCGAAGCGCAGCGAAAAATCGTTATAATGACGACCGCAGCGATCGATGACACTCACGCAGTGCGTCGGCGCAAAAGGTTTCACCTTGCAGGGACGTCGCCAAGCTGGTTAAGGCACGGGGTTTTGATCCCCGCATTCGCAGGTTCGAGTCCTGCCGTCCCTGCCATTTTTCAGCCGCAATCAAGAAGGGTGTTTTCTTGAGTCATCCATCGCTGATGGTATTTGCCGGGAATGCGAACCCGGAGCTTGCCCAGGCCATCGCTGAAAACCTGGGTGTGCCGATGGGGCGCGCCAACGTCGGGCGCTTCAGCGACGGGGAAGTCATGGTCGAGATCATGGAAAATGTTCGCGGCCGCGATATCTACCTGGTTCAGCCAACCTGCCAGCCAGCAGCAGAGAACTTCATGGAGCTGCTGGTCATGATCGACGCCCTCAAGCGCGCTTCGGCCTACCGGGTGACGACGATCATTCCCTATTTTGGCTATGCCCGCCAGGATCGCCGCCCGCGTTCCTCGCGCGTACCCATTACAGCCAAAGTGGCCGCGCGCATGATTTCCACGGCCGGCACCGACCGCGTGGTCACCGTCGACCTGCACGCCGATCAGATTCAGGGTTTTTTCGACGTGCCGGTAGACAACGTCTACGCCTCGCCGCTGACCCTGGCCGACATCTGGAAGCACTACACCTCAGAGGAAATCATCGTCGTCTCGCCTGACGTGGGCGGCGTCGTGCGCGCCCGCGCCATCGCCAAGCGTCTGGATTGCGAGCTGGCCATCATCGACAAGCGCAGGCCGCATGCCAACGAAGCGACGGTGATGAACCTCATCGGTGATGTCGACGGCAAGATCTGCGTGCTCGTCGACGACATGATTGATACCGCCGGCACGCTCTGTTCAGCCGCCGGCGCGCTCAAGGAAAAAGGCGCGGTGAAAGTCGTGGCCTACTGCGTCCATCCGGTGTTGTCGGGCAAGGCAATTGACAACATCAACAACTCGAGCCTTGATGAGATCGTGGTTACCGACACCATCCCCCTGAGCGACGCCGCCCGTGATACCGGCCGCATTCGCCAGCTTTCGGTAGCCCAGATGCTGGCCGAGACCATGCGCCGCATGGCCGAAGGCGAGTCGGTCAGCTCGCTTTACGTCGACTGATAAGTCGTTAAGTGTGAAGTGTTAAGTGTGAAGTGTGAAGTGTGAAGTGTGAAGTGTGAAGTGTGAAGGGAAAAATGGCAGGGGAAGGTGTGAGGTGTGAGGTTTGAGGCAACAGCTTGAAACCCTGCTCAGCAGGCCATCTTTTTACACTTCACACTTCACACTTAACACTTAAACACTTAAACACTTCCCACTATCCTCCCTTAGTTATATCCAATCATCACCGCGATGACCATGGCGACGGCCGCAGCCGCCAGCAGCTTGAGAATCAGCGGAAACACGAAGCGAAACCAGCGTTCGTAGGGAATGCCCGCCAGGCCGATGATGCCCATCAGTACCGGGTTGGTCGGTACGATCATGTTCATGAAGCCGTCGCCGAACTGGTAGGCCAGCACCGACACCTGTCGGCTGATGCCCACCAGATCGCCGATCGGCGCCATCAGCGGCATGGTCAGGTAGGCCTGTCCGCTGCCCGAGGACACGAAGATGTTCATCAGCGACTGGATGCCGAGCATGCCGACGGCCGACAGCTCGGCGGGCAGGTCGATCAGCGGGCTGGCCAGGCCGTTGACGATGGTATGCAGTACCTGGCCGTCTTCCAGGATCAGCGCGATCGAACGGGCAAAGCCGATGAGGATCGCGGTGCCGGCCAGCTCCGAGGCGCCCAGAGAAAACCTTTTTGCCAGCTCGTCGAACGACATCCCCGCGATCAGGGCGACGACTATCGACAGGGCGATGAACATCGCGCCAAGCTCGATCAGATACCAATCGTGGCCGATGATGCCGTAGACGAGCACAGCAAGCGCGGCCAGGGTGGCCACCAGAATTGCGACGCGCCGTCCGGTCATGGCCGGCAGCTCTTCCTCATCGGGCGGCTGGGCCGATTCGATGCCGTAAACCAGGCTGGCTTCCGGATCCTGCTGAACCTTGCGCGCATAGGCCCAGACGTGGTGAATGCCGATGGCCAGAAACGGCCAGAAGATGACGGCGCGGTAGCCCATCCCCGAGGCAGGCTGCAGCTCGGCGATATCCTGGGCGATGATGAGTGTGAAGGGGTTCATCAGGGTAGCGCCGTAGCCGACGCAGTAGCCGACGACCATGATGCCGATGGCGGCGACCGTGTCCATTCGCATGGCTACGCAGAGTGAGATGAGAATGGCGGCCAGGGGGATGTACTCCTCGGCCATGCCCAGCGTGGCCGAGGCGGCGGCAAACAGGAACACACCCAGGGAAATCAGCCAGAAGGCGCTGTCGCCGACCCGACGGATGATCGTGCCCAGGAATGCCTCGATGGCACCGGTGTGACGGATGACCGCCAGCGCACCACCGATGATCAGCACGAAGAATATGATGCCCTGCACATCGGCCATTGCCCGGGGCACGGCGGTGAACAGCTCCCAGGGCGAGAGCCGGCCGCCTTCTTCGATCAGGTCGAATGTGCCGGGCTGCACCACCTCGCGGCCCTGCTCGTTGGTGAGCGTCTCGAAGCTGCCGGCCGGCAGCACCCAGGTCAGCGCCAGGGCGACGATCATCATGATGAACATCAGCACCAGCGTGTGCGGCATCTTCAGCGTTTTGGGCATGGTCCCCGATCTCCCTTGAAGGCGGGCGGCCAGGCGCCGGGCCGGAGTCAGCCCATGCCTGCCTGCAAGCGCGCTATTCTGGCAGAAAGGCGCCGGCCTGTCATCGTTGCGGGCCAGTGCCGTGGCGGCTCAGGATGCGCAGCCTGATGGAATTGACGCCCAGTGGCGTTGTCGCCAGACTTGAAAGGGTAGAGTAGACAATCGCTACAACGGAGTGGTCTCATGCAAGCACGCGATATCGCGAAACACCTCGAGCAGTCTGATTTTTTCCATGATCTGGAAGCCGAGCATCGTGACTGGCTGGCCCAGCATGCCAGGGAAACGGCGTTTGATGATGGTCAACTCGTCGTCAAGCACGGCGACGAAGCCGATCGCTTCTTTCTGGTTCTGGAAGGCGAACTGGTGGTCGAGGTGCCGGCTCTGACCGGACCGAGCCTGGAAATCGCCCGCCTGGGAACAGGCAAGTACTTCGGCTGGTCCTGGCTTATCGAGCCCTATCGCTGGCATTTCAACGCCCGGGCCTCGGGTGAGACCCGGGTGCTGAATTTTGATGGCCC
Source organism: Wenzhouxiangella sp. YN9 (assembly GCF_056324165.1). Taxonomy (NCBI): domain Bacteria; kingdom Pseudomonadati; phylum Pseudomonadota; class Gammaproteobacteria; order Chromatiales; family Wenzhouxiangellaceae; genus Wenzhouxiangella; species Wenzhouxiangella sp. YN9. Next base: position 30,184 of record NZ_JBJNIP010000066.1, on the reverse strand, counting down.
GGCGATTCTCGAGCGCGCAGAGAGTGAGCCGCGGTTCGGCTATGCCTTGCTCAGGCGGTTTTCGGCGCTGATGGGGACGCGCCTGGAGTCGGCCCAGCGCAAGATGATGGATCAGTGGGCGCCCGCCGGGCTGCCGTAAGCGCCTGATCCAGGTCGGTCCACAGGTCGTCGGCCTCTTCCAGGCCGACCGACAGCCGCAGCAGGCCCTCGCCGATACCGCCTGACTCGCGCCCCTGTTCGGAAACGACGCGATGGGTCAGGCCGGCGGGGTGCTGAATCAGCGTGTCCACCGAGCCGAGGCTGACGGCCGGCATCATCAGCGATACGTTTTGCATTACCGCAGCGGCGGCGGGGTAGCCGGCCTTCAGCTCGAAGGCAAGAATGCAGCCGCCACCGCTCATCTGCCGCTCCAGCAGCGCGCGCTGAGCCGAGGTGTTCCGGCCGGGGTAAAACACCTGTTTTACGTCGGCGTGGCCGGCCAGCCGCTCGGCCAGCTCCCCGGCCGTGTGCTGTGCGCGTTCGACGCGCAGCTTCAGCGTCGGCAGGCTGCGGTGCAGCAGGTAGGCGGCCCAGGGGTGCATCAGGGCGCCCGTGGCCACACGAACCTGTCGCAGGCCGGCGGCCATCGACTCGCTGCAGGCCACGACGCCGGCAATCACGTCGCCGTGTCCGCCAAGAAACTTGGTCGCGCTATGGAGCACCATCGCCGCGCCCATTGCCAGCGGCTGCTGCAGAACCGGCGTTGCAAAAGTGGAGTCGACCACCACCGGCACATCGCCGGCCTGGCGCACCACGTCGGCAATGTCGACCAGCTCCAGGGTCGGGTTTGCCGGCGTCTCGATGAGGACAAAAGCGGTCTCTTCGGAGAGGCGTTCGGCGACCTTGTCGGCGGTGGTCCACTTCACCCGGCTGCCAAGCAGTCCGCTTTCGAGCAGGTGGTCGTTGGTGCCGTAAATCGGACGCACCGCGACGATTTCCCGCCCGCGCTCCTGCGTGGCCAGCACAATGGCGGTCAGTGCTGCCATGCCGGAGGCAAAACCCACGGCGGCTTCGGCGTCTTCCAGCCGGGCCAGGGCTTTCTCGAATCGCGCAACGGTCGGGTTGAGCAGGCGCGCGTATACGGGGTTGTCGGCGTCTCCCTGGCCGGCAACCAGAGCATCGAGGCTGGCGGTGCCGGTTTCCAGATTCTGCAGAGGATAGGTTGTCGACAGATCGACGGGCAGGGCATGGACGCCCAGCTCACGCAGATCCTCACGGCCGGCGTGCACGCCCAGCGTGTGGTTGTAGTGGCTCATTGACGTATTCCCGAGTGGTTCAATTGCGCACAGTTTAGCGTTATATTCGTGTTTTCTGGTGCAAAACGAATAAGTAGCGAATATGAGTTCAAATATTGAATTGGATGCGAAAGATGTGCGTATCGTGCGGCTGCTGCGGAAGAATGCCCGGATCTCGAACAAGGAGCTGGCCGCGAAGGCCGGCCTGGCGCAATCGAGCTGCCTGGACCGCGTGCGCCGGCTGCGCATGGCGCGGGTGCTGACCGGATATCACGCCGATGTCGATCCCGAACCACTGGGAATCGGTCTGCAAGCGATGGTGGCGGTACGCCTGTTGCGCCACGCAAGAGCCGACGTTGAAGCCTTCGAGCGCCACCTCGATACCGTGACCGAGGTCATCACCATTTTCCACGTCGCCGGCGCCAACGACTACCTGGTGCACGTGGCGGTGCGCGATTCGGCCCATCTGCGCGAGCTGGCCCTGTCAGCCTTCACCGAACGCCCGGAAGTCGATCACATCGAAACCCAGCTCATCTTCGCCCACCGACGCAATCACGAGCTGCCGGTCTATCTGACATTCGAAAACTGATGGTCGGCTCTGCAGGTTGGAATTGCTCGATAAGACATGAGTTGAGCACAAAAAAAGGCCCGCCGGATCGGGCGGGCCTTTCTTTGTCCTGATTGCCTGGTCGAAAGTCAGGCGGCTTTCGCCATCTCCCTCAGCACGTAATGCAGGATGCCGCCGTTGCGGTAGTACTCGACTTCCTTTGGCGTTTCCAGGCGCACCCGGGCCTTGAAGGTCGTCTCCTTGCCTTCCGGGTGGGCGGCCTTGACGTCGACTTCCTTTTCGGTGCCGTCGGACAGGCCGGTAATGTCGAAGGTTTCGGTGCCGTCCAGGCCCAGGCTGTCGGCGCTTTCGCCGTAGACGAAGGTCAGCGGCAGCACGCCCATGCCGATGAGGTTGGAGCGGTGGATGCGCTCGTAGCTTTCGGCGATCACGGCCTTGATGCCGAGCAGGCGCGTGCCCTTGGCCGCCCAGTCGCGCGAGGAGCCGGAGCCGTACTCCTTGCCGGCGATGACGATCAGCGGCGTGGCGTCGTCGCGGTACTTCATGGCCGCGTCGTAGATCGGCATGACTTCCTTTTCGGGGAAATACGTGGTGAAGCCGCCTTCGGTGCCTTCGGCAATCTGATTCTTGATGCGCACGTTGGCGAAGGTGCCGCGCATCATGACCTCGTGGTTGCCGCGGCGCGAGCCGTAGGAGTTGAAGTCGGCCGGCTGGATGCCCTTGTCCTGCAGGTAGCGGCCGGCCGGGGAGTCCGGCTTGATCGCGCCGGCCGGGGAGATGTGGTCGGTAGTGACCGAATCACCCAGCTTGGCCAGCACGCGCGCGCCGGTGATGTCGCCGATCGGCTCGGGCTCCATGCCCATGCCTTCGAAGAACGGCGGGTTGCGCACGTAGGTCGAATCTTCATCCCACTCGAACATCTCGCCGGTAGGCGTGTCCATGCTGTTCCACAGCTCGTCGCCTTCGAACACGCTCTTGTAGTTCTTGGAGAACATCTCGGAGGTGACGTTATCGCGGATGAAATCCTGAATTTCGTGGGCGTCGGGCCAGATGTCCTTGAGATAGACCGGGTTGCCTTCGGGGTCTTCGCCCAGCGGGTCGTTGACCAGGTCGGCGTCCATGCGCCCGGCAATGGCGTAGGCCACCACCAGCGGCGGCGAGGCCAGGTAGTTCATCTTGACTTCGGGGTGAATGCGGCCCTCGAAGTTGCGGTTGCCCGAAAGCACCGAGCAGGCCACGATTTCGTGTTCCTTGACGGCCTCCTCGATCGGCTCGGGCAGTGGGCCGGAGTTGCCGATGCAGGTGGTGCAGCCGTAGCCGACGGTGTAGAAGCCCAGCGCTTCGAGATCCTTGTCGAGTCCGGATTTCTCCAGGTAGTCGGTGACCACCCGCGAGCCCGGCGCCAGCGAGGTCTTGACCCAGGGCTTGACGTTGAGGCCCTTCGCGCGGGCGTTGCGCGCCAGGATGGCCGAACCGAGCATCACCGCCGGGTTGGAGGTGTTGGTGCAGGAGGTGATGGCAGCGATCACGATCGCGCCGTCGTTCAGGGCGAAGGTTTCGCCCTTGTAAGTGACCTCGGCGGTGCCGGGCACGTCGGTGGCGCCCACGGCGGTACCGCCGCCTTCGCCGGCAAAGCGCTCCAGTGCGCGATCGCGGTCGTTGTCGCGGTCCTTTGTCATCTCCGCGAGCTGCTTGAGGAAGGTATTCTTTGACTTGCTCAGCAGCACGCGATCCTGCGGGCGCTTGGGGCCGGCCAGGCTGGGCACCACATCGTCCAGATCGAGTTCGAGCACGTCGGTGTAGACCGGATCGGCGTCGCCGTCATTGCGCCACAGGCCCTGAGCCTGGGCATAGGCGCGCACCAGCTCGACGCGCTCGTCGCTGCGGCCGGAAAGCTTGAGGTAGCGAATGGTTTCCTCGTCGATCGGGAAGATGGCGCAGGTCGAGCCGAACTCAGGAGACATGTTGCCGATGGTGGCGCGGTCGGCCAATGGCAGGTGGCTCAAGCCGTCGCCGAAGAATTCGACGAATTTGCCCACCACGCCTTTCTGGCGCAGCATGTCGGTGATGGTCAGCACCAGGTCGGTGGCCGTGGTGCCTTCGGGCAGCCTGCCGTTGAGTTTGAAGCCGACGACCTGAGGGATCAGCATGGAAATGGGCTGACCCAGCATCGCCGCCTCGGCCTCGATGCCGCCCACGCCCCAGCCGAGAATTCCCAAGCCGTTGATCATCGTGGTGTGCGAGTCGGTGCCGACCAGAGTGTCGGGCCAGGCCATGGGCTGGCCGTCGACCTCGCCGTCGAAGACGACGCGGGAGAGGTGCTCCAGGTTGACCTGGTGGACAATGCCGGTGTTGGGCGGCACCACCTTGAAGTTGTCGAAGGCGCCCTGGCCCCAGCGCAGAAACGCGTAGCGCTCCTGGTTGCGCTTGAATTCGATCTGATTGTTCAGGTCGAGCGAGTCAGCCTGGCCGTAGCTGTCGACCTGCACGGAGTGGTCGATGACCAGTTCGGCAGGCGACAGCGGGTTGATGCGGTCGGCCTTGCCACCGAGCGCTTTCATGGCTTCGCGCATGGCGGCCAGGTCGACGATGGCGGGTACGCCGGTGAAGTCCTGGAGCACGACGCGCGCGGGCGTGAACGAGATTTCCTTGCTCGGCTCGGCCTTGGGGTCCCAGTCGGCCAGGGCGGCGACGTCATCGGCGGTGATGTTGCTGCCGTCCTCGAAGCGCACCAGGTTCTCCAGCAGAATGCGAAGTGAATAGGGCAGTTTGCTGACGTTCTGGTGCTTTTTTTCCAGTCTGGGCAGACTGTAGAAGGCGTATTCCTTGCCGTTGGCCTTGAAGTGATCGAGGCAGCCGAGCTCATCACGCATGGGGACTCTCCTGTTAGAAATTTTCGTTTGACGGAACCGTGGTCGCCTGCCGCGGCGCTACAACGGAAACCCGGCATTTTAACACGGGCGTTTACGGCAGCCGCACGGCGTGAAGCGAACGGGTGGCGAACTGCAGCCTTGATGCAGGTATTGGCGCTTTCCGGTGAACAGGCGCCATCGGTCTGGCGTTGTTTGGCGCCGGAGCATTGTTCGCGCTGATCAGGCCGTCAGCAGCTCCTGCGCCTGCTCGAGCATGCGCCGGCGCTGAAACACCAGTCGCCATTGGCGCCCGCCAACCTGGTGCCAGAGGATCGCCGAGCGCAAGCCGGTCAGCAACAGTGCGCGCACAAAAGCCACTTTGTCGCCCTGTTTGAGATACTCGGGACGGCCGCTGATCGACAGCCTGAAGCCAAGCGTCGAGACGTGGCGCTGATAGATATCGGCCAGCTGCGAAAAGACGGCCTCATCGAGTTGCTCATCGGCGTCGCGCCAGGCTTGTTCGACCAGATCGAGTTCGTCGCCAATGGCAGTGAGGCGCTTGCCGTCGCGGCGAACCTGTTTGCTCAGCTTGGCAAGCCCCAGGGCATAGTTGAGCGACTGCAGGCTTTCGTGGTTGCTGCGCGCGCTGAACAGTTCGGTCAACACGCGCAGCCCCATCCGCACTCCGCCAATGCCGCCATAAACGGCTTCGGTTGATTCCGGGCTGCGACTGAACACGCTGCCCACGCTGGCCCGGGCCGCCTGTCCGGAGTAGGTGCCTGATGTGGCAATCTGGCGAACCAGCTCGCTGGCCTGGAGCATGCCGGCAAAGGCGATGGTGGCGTCTCTCATGGCTTGGGGGCTTCCGTATTTCTCGGGTCTGTGAGCGATTGGGGCCGTGGTGCATTGCTGGCAACGACGGTGCCGCCACCCAGGCATTCATCGCCATCATAAACAACCACCGCCTGCCCCGGAGTGACGGCGCGCTGAGGCTGATCAAAGGACAGCCGCAGGCAATCACTGTCGATCGTCTCCACCCGGCACATCTGATCGGGTTGGCGGTAGCGCACCTTGGCGTGCAGCCGCTCGCCGGCTTCCGGCCGTCGGCGGATCCAGTTGAGCTGCCCGGCCTCGAGTTCGGTCGACATCAGCGTGGGGTGGTCGGTCTGCTGCTCGGCGTAGAGCACGTTGCGGTCCAGATCCTTGAAAGTGACGTACCACGGCGCTTCGGGAAAGCCTTTCAGACCGCCGATGTGCAGGCCCTTGCGCTGCCCCAGGGTGTAGTGGATCAGCCCCTGGTGGGTGCCGATCGCCGTGCCGTCGCAGGTGCGAATCTCGCCGGGCTCGGCGTCGAGATAGTTGGCGATGAAGGCATCGAAGTTGCGTTCGCCGATGAAACAGATGCCGGTGGAATCCTTCTTGGTGGCCACCGGCAGGTCGGCGCGCGCGGCCAGCTCGCGCACCTCGGGCTTGGTCAGCTCGCCAAGCGGGAAAAGCGCGTGCGAGAGCTGCTCCTGGTCAAGTGCGTAGAGGAAGTAGCTCTGATCCTTGTTGTGGTCGACGCCCTTGAGCAGCGAAACCGTGCCATCGGCGTTGTCGCGGCGGCGTGCGTAGTGGCCGGTCGCGATCGCTTTCGCGCCCAGCTCTCGGGCGTGCTCGACGAAGGTGCGGAACTTGATTTCACGGTTGCACAGGATGTCCGGGTTGGGCGTGCGCCCGGCCTTGAGCTCGGCCAGAAAGTGCTCGAACACGTCATTCCAGTAGGCGGCGGCGAAATTGCGGCCGTGAAACTCGATGCCAAGGATTTCGGCCACCCGCCGCGCGTCGGCAGCATCCTCACCGGCAGTGCACGGCGAGGCCGCCGGCCCGCCGGCAGCAGCCTCGCCGGTATCGGCCGGCTCGTCGTCTTCCCAGTTCTTCATGAACATGCCGGCGATATTCTCGCCCTGCTGCCGCAACAGCCAGGCAACGGTGGACGAATCCACCCCGCCGGATAGGGCCACCATGATCAGATCACTCATGTTTTTCGATATGGGGCCGGCCTTGGTTTATTGCGAGGGTGAGTTCTTATGGGTGGCGGAGTTTAAGCGGACAGGGGCGGCGAGTGGCGGCTGCGATGCGGGAAATGCGGGGCGAACGGCGCATGGGATGCGGGTGGCACGGAGTCGTTCACTCCCCGCTCGGCCAGGCTGGTGTTGACTGCTTGCCCAGGAAAGGCCACCCCGCCCGCGGCAACTCCCGCTCGATCCCTTGAGTAAAGAATCACTCTCCAAACAGATCCGGGCTCATCAGGGCGATGAAGCGCTCGGCCTGGGGCGAGAGGTAGGCGCCGCGGCGGTGTTCAATGGCCCATGGTCATTCAAAGCGGTCCTTGAAGATCAGGTCAGGCTGTTCCTCAAGGACGAAATTCACCATGCAAGAGCTGTCCACCGGCGCTGTAGTGTAGGTGTTGCCCGACAAGCTGCCACCGCAGCCGCTGGCGCTGACCACAGACAGTGAAGAGTCGAGCGGAAGAGCGCTGTAAGTGACACTGCTGCCGGGGACGACCCACTGCGGTGCTGGAGGTGTGATCAGCGCTGTTCCGCCCGTCACGGTCGCCTTGACGCGATAGAGGCTGGGCATGTAGGTGCCAAATTCGACGGTGATGGTGCAGTTGCCGAAGATTGGCCCGGTAACGTATTCGTTGCCGTCGAGTTGTCCGCCGCAGCCGGTGGCGCTGGTCACGTGATAGCCACTGTCGGGATAGAGGTCGAAGCTTGCTTTACCCCGCGCGGGACCTTGCGCGCCATGGGCACGATCGAGCCCTGGCCGCTCTGGACGTTCGTGCTGACCGTATACTGCCGCAGCTCCACGGCACCGATGTCGGGTGACGAGCCGCCTTGCGGACGGGAGACGCCACGCTGGTCGATGTCGATGCCGATATCGGTACCGCCATTGATGGCCGGGCTGTGCGACCAGAGAGCCATGGTCTTGGTGGGGCCGCCGTTATCGGAAAGCCCGTTGAGCTGCGGGTCATCGTCCGTGACGCTGGAGCAGTGGGCATGCGTCGGGCAGCCTCCGGTAATGATGCTGTGGGAAAACTGCGGTGTATTGATGGGGTCGGAATTCAGACTGATGGCTGCGCTGCCGGTGTTGCCCCAGAAAATACTGTTGCGGACGTGGCTTTGGTCTCCCCAGGTTCGAAAGCGCACCGCGCTTCCGCCGGCCGGTGCGCTGTTGCCGCTGAAGGTCGAGTGTGCTATCGCAAGATTGCCCGGGTTGATCCGCAGCCACAGTGCGCCGCCCTCACCGCTGGCGGAGTTGCGGTAAAAGGTCGTATTGGCCAGCGTGACGCCGCCCTTGTAGAGGTCGCCGAACAGCGCGCCACCATGTTTGGCGCTGTTGTTGCTGAAGGTAGCGCCGGAAAAGTCGGCTTGCACTGTGGATTTGCCGTTGTATTCAAGCCTTACCGCGCCGCCTTCGTCGGCTGCCTGATTGCTGTCGAAAGTGACGTTGGAAAAAAAGGTGTATAAGTAGAGTTCTTGCCTGCCCCGTCCCAAAGAACTCTGGCATACACGGCGCCGCCGCTGCCGCTGTCGTTCAGCGCTTTGTTGCCGATAAATGCCACGTTTTCAAAGGTCGGACTGCTTTCAGCGTCTTTCATGTAGGCATACATGGCGCCACCATGTGTTCCCGCCCGGTTGTTGTCGAAGATGATGTTGGTCAGCCTGGGCGAGGCGTTATTGTGAGTCAGCATGGCGCCGCCCAGATTGCCGAAGTTGTTGGCAAATAACAGATTTCGCAGAGTGGGGCTGCATTCATCGGTTCGGCTGCCCTTGCAGTAAAGGCCGCCGCCGCCTGGCAGGGTGCCGCTGCCGCCGGTACCGTTGGCCCGTCCGTACGAGATGGTGAAACTGTCGAGCACCGTGTCGGGGCCGGCAGTGCCGATGAACACTACGTGGTAACTGCGCTTGGCGGTTCCCGGGTTGATGCCACCGGACAGTATCGTGCCATTGGTCCTGGGGTCGGGGTCGCGCTGATTGCGTGAGGTTTCATTGCCGGAGAACCCGCCATAGACCTTCTGGCCGGAGCGTATCTTGAAGCTTTTCGTGCGATCGGAGGCGTGCGGCTTGTAGGTGCCTTTGGCGACCCAGACCTCGCGGCATGTAAAATTGTCGGGCCAGGTCAGCGCCGTTTGCAGATCCTTGAAAGCTTGTGACCAGCTGCTGCCGTCGCCGCCGCTTTCGGCGGTCTGATCGACATGGCAGACGGCGGCGGCCGCCGGCTGCGCCAGGGTCAGCATGAAAAGGCCGGCAATGGCCAGCCAGAGTGGGCCGAAAACTTTCATCCCCCGCTGGTCGTTGTCGGTCCATGACTGCGAGCTGACATTTCGTGGATGAGTCTGTTGCAATGGTTGTTTTCTCCATTCTGCAGGTCTGATTCATCGTGTCTAACGAGATTGGGCTGAGAATCTGCCATGAGCAGGGGGTGTCAGGCGCGGAGTCGCCAGAAAGCGTTGAGCGCGGCGTCGAGGGGTACGCTATTGCTCGAACAGATCCGGGCTCATCAGATCGATGAAGCGCTCGGCCTGGGGCGAGAGGTAGGCGCCGCGGCGCAGCACCGCGCCGTAGGAGCGTCGGGGGAAATAGCGGCTCATATCGCGCACGAACAGCTGCTGGCGGTCGGCCTCGGTCAGGCAGAAGCTGGTCACGATCGAGATGCCCATCCCCAAAGCGACGTAGCGCTTGATGACCTCCCAGCCGCCGACTTCCAGATTGACGCGGAAGGGCAGGCCGTGTCTCTGGAAGACCAGATCGACGAGCTGGTAGGTGCTCAGGCGCTTGGGCGGCAGGATCAGGCCGTGCGGGCTGATGTCGGTCAGGTCGATTTCGCGCCGGCGTGAGAGCGGGTGGTCGCGGCTGGTGATCAGCGCCGGGTTGAAGTGCCAGATCGGGCGGTAGTCGATGTCGTCGGGCACGTCGAGCATGGAGCCGACCGCGAAATCGACGTCGTCGTTGCGAATCATGCCCAGACCGTCGGCACCGGTGACGTTGTGCAGGTGCACGAAGATGCCCGGATGCTTGCGCCGGAAGCGCATCATCAGCGAGGGCAACAGATGGAGAATGGTCGACTCGCCGGCGGCGATGCGAATCTCGCCGGTATCGAGCGAGCCGTAGCGGCGCTGGAACTCGTCGGGCAGGGCGTCGATGCGCTCGATGAGCGGGCGCGCCATCTCCAGCAGGGCCTTGCCGGCCGGGGTGAGCCGCAGCCGCGGGCCGTGGCGCTCGAACAGCGGGCGGTCCAGTTCGTCTTCAAGCGCGCGAATCTGCTGGCTGACCGAGGGCTGGCTGAGAAACAGACGTTCGGCCGCTGCCGAGACGCTGCCCGCCCGGGCAGTCTGGATGAAAGCCCGCAGGTGTTTGAGCAGGTTGCCCTTGTAGGTGGCCACGGCGCTTCACTCTCGAAGAATCTGGGGGTCGTGCCCGGCAATTATTGCATTATCCGATAGTTAGAATCAAAAGATTTGATTCGACAAATACTGGCTGCGCGCCGTAGGCTTTCCCCGTCCATCAGACACGGAGCGCAGCCGATGAGCAGCCCATCGCCGCATCACCAGTCCGGGCAGGCAGACGCCAGTCCAGCCGAATTGACCAGCGAGCTGCCGGACGCAGCACAACCGCTGTTTGCAGGCACTTTGCTGCGGCTGCTGGCGCGATTGAGCCACCGATACCGCGGTCGCGTCGACGCGCTGCTGGCTGCCCGGCAGGCGCTGCAGGCTCGCCTGGATACCGGCGCGGTGCCGCATTTCCCCGCCGAAACCGCCGAAATCCGCGAATCCGACTGGAAAGTAGCCCCGATTCCCGCCGATCTGCGCGATCGGCGCGTGGAAATCACCGGTCCGGTCGATCGCAAGATGATCATCAACGCGCTCAATTCCGGGGCGAAGGTTTTCATGGCCGACTTCGAGGATTCCTCGACGCCGACCTGGGAGAACATGATCAACGGCCAGATCAACCTGTTCGATGCCGTGCGCGGAACCATCGACTTCACCGCTGAAAACGGCAAGCACTACCGGCTCGAACCCGATCCGGCGGTGCTGATCGTGCGCCCGCGCGGCTGGCATCTGGACGAAAGACACGCCCGCGTCGACGGCCGGGCCGTTCCGGCGGGCATTTTCGATGCGGCGGTGTATCTGTGCAACAACGCGCAGGCGCTGATCGCGCAGGGTAGCGGGCCGTACCTGTACCTGCCCAAGCTCGAGAGCCGCCACGAGGCCGCGCTCTGGGAGCAGGTGCTGACCGATATCGAAGCCGCGCTCGATCTCGAGCCCGGAGCCATCAAGGTCACGGTGCTGATCGAGACGATCACCGCGGTGTTCGAAATGGACGAGATTCTTTACGCCCTGCAAAACCGGATCGTCGGGCTCAACTGCGGGCGATGGGACTATATCTTCAGCTATATCAAGCGGTTCCGGATGCATTCGGACAAAGTGCTTCCGGACCGCGCGCAGGTCACCATGACGGTGCCCTTCCTGAGAGCGTATTCACAGCTGCTGATCAGGACCTGCCACCGCCGCGGCGCATTGGCCATGGGTGGCATGGCCGCGCAGATTCCCGTCAAGAGCGATGAGAAGGCCAACGCGGCCGCCATCGAGAAGGTGCGCGAAGACAAGGAACGCGAAGCCGGCGACGGCCACGACGGCACCTGGGTGGCCCACCCGGGCCTGATTCCACTGGCGATGGAGATCTTCGACGAGCAGCTTGGCGACAAGCCCAACCAGCTCGACCGACTGCGTGAAGACGTTTCCGTTACCGCCGAGGAGTTGGTGGCGCCCTGCGACGGCACCATCACCGAAGCAGGCGTGAGGAGCAACATCAACGTCGCCATTCGCTATCTGGGCGCCTGGCTGGCCGGGCAGGGCTGCGTGCCGATCAACCACCTGATGGAAGACGCCGCCACCGCCGAGATTGCCCGCGCTCAGCTCTGGCAGTGGGCGCGCCACGCCCGCGGCGTGCTCGAAGACGGCACCCGCATCGACCTTGGCCTGATTCAGCGCTGGCAGGGCGAGGAGCTGGAGAGGATTCGCGCCGATATCGGCGACGAGGCGTTCTCCAGCGGCCACTTTCTGCGCGCCGGCGAGCTGCTGTTCGAGGTCACCGCCGCCGACGACTTCGTCGAATTTCTCACCCTGCCGGGCTACGACCGGCTCGATTGGACCCCACCGGAGCAATAGCATGAACAGAAACGTAACCCCGATCATCGAGATGGAGCGCGACTGGCTGGAAAACCCGCGCTGGAAAGGCGTGAAGCGGCCCTACGACGCCAGCGAAGTGCTGCGGCTTCGCGGCAGCGTGACCATCGAGCACAGCCTGGCGCGAATGGGTGCCGAAAAGCTCTGGCAGCGGATGCACGAAGATGATTTCGTCAATGCGCTCGGCGCGCTGACCGGCAACCAGGCCATGCAGCAGGTGCGTGCGGGCTTGAAGGCCATTTACCTGTCGGGGTGGCAGGTGGCGGCCGATGCCAACATTGCCGGCCAGATGTATCCGGATCAGTCGCTGTACCCGGCCAATTCGGTGCCGGCGGTGGTGCGGCGCATCAACAACACCTTCCGGCGCGCCGACCAGATCCAGTCGGCCGAAGGCGAGGGCGATATCGACTGGTTCGCCCCGATCGTGGCCGACGCCGAGGCCGGCTTCGGCGGCGTGCTCAACGCGCATGAGCTGATGAAGGACATGATCGACGCGGGTGCGGCCGGCGTGCATTTCGAGGATCAGCTTGCCTCGGCCAAGAAATGCGGCCACATGGGCGGCAAGGTGCTGGTGCCCACCAGCGAGGCGGTGCAAAAACTGGTGTCCGCCCGCCTGGCGGCCGATATTGCCAATGTGCCCACCATCATCATCGCCCGCACCGACGCCATGGGCGCCGGCCTTCTGACCTCCGATATCGACGCGGCCGACCATCGCTTCATTACCGGCGAGCGCACGGCCGAAGGTTTCTATCACACCAATGCCGGCCTGGATCAGGCCATTGCCCGGGGCCTGGCCTATGCGCCGTATGCCGATCTGCTGTGGTGCGAGACCTCGACCCCGGATCTGGGCGAGGCGAAGCGCTTTGCCGAGGCCATCCGCGCCGAGTATCCAGACAAGTTGCTGGCCTACAACTGCTCGCCAAGCTTCAACTGGAAGAAGAACCTGTCAGATGCCGAAATCGCGATCTTCCAGAAGGAGCTGGCCGCGATGGGTTACAAGTTCCAGTTCATCACCCTGGCTGGCTTCCACGCGCTCAACCACGGCATGTTCCAGCTTGCCCGTGGCTACAAGGCGCGCCAGATGTCGGCCTACGTCGAGCTGCAGCAGGAGGAGTTCGCGGCCGAAGCGCAGGGCTATACCGCCACGCGCCACCAGCGCGAGGTCGGCACCGGCTACTTCGACGAGCTGACTCAGGCGATCAGCGGTGGCGAATCCTCGCTGAGTGCGCTTTCCGGCTCCACCGAAGAAGACCAGTTCGGCGGCACCGCGAGCGCTTGAAAACCCCTCACGGCTGCCGCAGTATGATGGTCATGGTTCATGGCATGTACTGCGGTAGTCGATGAGTGAGAGAGAGCAACATTCCGTCCCCAACAGCGACGACGGCCTGGCGCTTCAGGAAGCTCGGCCGAAGCTGAGAAAGCCGCCGCTGTACAAGGTCGTTATCCTCAACGATGACTACACCCCGATGGAGTTCGTGGTCGAAGTGCTGCAGCGATTTTTCAGCCTGTCGCGCGACAAGGCCACCAGCATCATGCTGCACGTGCACACGCGCGGTCGTGGCGTGGCCGGGGTCTACAGCTACGAAATCGCGGAAACCAAGGTCGTGATGGTCAATGACTATGCACGCGAACACCAGCATCCGCTGCAGTGCACGCTGGAAGAAACCGATGCCTGACTGCCGCCAGGGCGGAATCATCACCGCCGTCCGGGGTCAGAGAACTTTGAAGCCATTCGCATTGCCGCAAGCGCAAGGTTGCCACGATGTTCAGCAAGGAACTTGAGCTCTCCATCTCGCAGGCCTACCACACGGCCCGCAGCAAACGCCACGAATTCCTTACCGTGGAGCATTTGCTGCTCGCGCTGCTTGACAATGAGTCGGCGCGTGAAGTGCTGCTGGCCTGCGGGGTTGACGCGCAGCTGCTCGGCCACGAGCTTGATCGGGTGCTCACCGAGTCGGTGCCCGTGCTCTCCGAGGGCGATCAGCGCGATACCCAGCCGACCATCGGCTTTCAGCGCGTGCTCCAGCGCGCGCTCTACCACGTGCAGTCGGCCGAGAAAAAGGAAGTGCTCGGCGCCAACGTGCTGGTGGCGATTTTCAGCGAGAAGGACTCGCAGGCTGTCTATCTGCTGAGCCAGCAGGATCTGGCGCGCCTGGACGTGGTCAACTATCTCTCGCACGGCATCGCCAAGACCGATGAGGCCGGCCCGCAGGCCGGCGCGGATGCCGTTCAGGCAGCCGAGGGCGGCGCGGAAGAAGAGCAGTCCGCGCTTGCCAGCTACGCTACCAATCTCAACGAGCGCGCGCGGCAAGACAAGATCGATCCGTTGATCGGGCGCGCGCTCGAGGTCGAGAGTACGGTTCAGATTCTGTGCCGCCGGCGCAAGAACAATCCCCTCTACGTCGGAGAGTCCGGGGTGGGCAAGACCGCGCTGGCCGAGGGTCTGGCGCTGCGCATCGTCCGTGAAGAAGTCCCCGAGGTGTTGCACGACGCCGAAATCTGGGCGCTTGATCTGGGCGCGCTGCTGGCCGGCACCAAGTACCGGGGGGACTTCGAAAAGCGGCTCAAGGCGGTGCTGGCGGAGCTGAAAGCACGCGAGAAGTCGGTGCTGTTCATTGATGAAATTCACACCATCATCGGTGCCGGCGCGGCGTCGGGCGGCGTCATGGACGCCTCCAACCTGATCAAGCCGGTGCTGGCCAATGGCGAGCTGCGCTGCATTGGCTCGACCACCTTCGAGGAATACCGCGGCGTGTTCGAAAAGGATCGCGCCCTGGCGCGCCGCTTTCAGAAGATCGACATTGTCGAGCCTTCAGTGGGAGAGACCATCGAGATTCTCGGTGGCCTCAAGCATCGCTTCGAAGCGCATCATGGCGTGACCTACACGCCCGAGGGCCTGGAAGCTGCAGCGACGCTGTCGAGCCGGCATATCAACGACCGGCATCTGCCCGACAAGGCCATTGACGTGATCGATGAGGCCGGCGCACGAGAGCGCCTTAAGCCCGAAGACGAGCGCGCCGAGCAGATCGGTGTCAACGAGATCGAAGAAGTGATTGCCCGCATGGCGCGCATTCCGCCGCGCCAGGTGTCGCGCTCGGATCGCGATGCACTCAAGACCCTCGAGCGCGATCTCAAGATGGTGGTCTTTGGCCAGGACGAAGCCATTGGCACGCTGTCATCGGCGATCAAGATGTCGCGTTCGGGTCTGGCCGATACCGATCGGCCGATCGGCAGCTTCCTGTTCGCCGGTCCCACCGGCGTGGGCAAGACCGAGATCACGCGCCAGCTGGCCATGACCATGGGTATCGAGCTGATTCGCTTCGACATGTCCGAATACATGGAAGCCCACACTGTCTCGCGCCTGGTCGGCGCGCCGCCGGGTTATGTCGGTTTCGACCGTGGCGGTCTGCTGACCGAGGCAGTCACGCAGACGCCGCACGCCGTGTTGCTGCTCGACGAAATCGAGAAAGCACATCCGGATGTCTATAACCTGCTGCTGCAGATCATGGACCATGGCACCCTGACCGACGCCAACGGGCGCACCGCCGATTTCCGTAACGTCATTCTGGTGATGACCACCAACGCCGGCGCCGAGCTGATCAGCCGCCGCGGAATCGGTTTCATGCCGTCAGATAACACCACCGACGGCATGGAGGCCATTCGCAGACAGTTCACGCCGGAGTTCCGCAACCGTCTGGATGCAATCATCCAGTTCGAGTCGCTGGCGCTGGATGTTGTTCTGCAGGTTGTCGACAAGTTCCTGATGGAAATGGAGAACCAGCTGGCCGATAAGGGCGTGACCATCGAGATCAGTTCCGGCGCGCGCCAGTGGCTGGCCGAGCACGGCTTCGACGAGAAGATGGGAGCCCGACCGATGAAGCGCATCATTCAGGATCACATCAAGCGTCCTCTGGCCGACGAACTGTTGTTCGGCGATCTGTCCGAGGGCGGCGAAGTCGAAGTGTCCGTCCGCGAGGACGGGGACGGGCTGGAGCTGGTTTGCCGCAGCGCTTCGGCTGCTGCGGCGCCGGTGACCGATTGAACAGCGAGCTGCCGGCAGATTATTTCATGCGGTAGGTAATGCGGCCCTTGCTCAAATCGTAGGGGGTCATCTCCACCTTGACGCGATCCCCGGTCAGGATGCGGATGTAGTGCTTGCGCATGCGCCCCGAAATATGGGCGGTGATCACGTGGCCGTTATCGAGCTCAACGCGAAACATGGTGTTGGGCAGGGTGTCGAGAACTCTGCCTTCCATTTCGATATGTTCGTCTTTTGCCATGGGTCCTGTACTGTGAGTGTTAAAACCGGATTATTCTGACACCTTCTGCGCCAGACGCAAGCGTAAAGCCTGAAATTCACCACTTGCCGGCTTAATTATCGAAAAATGTCGGGTGGGGCTTGACAGAAAAACCTGTTCGGCTACAATTCTCTTCTTTAGCGGGAATAGCTCAGTTGGTAGAGCACAACCTTGCCAAGGTTGGGGTCGCCGGTTCGAGTCCGGTTTCCCGCTCCAGTTTCCCGAAGGCCCGGCTTCCCGGGCCTTTCTTGTCAGAACCGTAGCAGGCAGCTGCAGCACTCCGCTTGCCGGGATACAATCTGACACGCATCCGGCCAGGTGGCAGAGTGGTGATGCAGCGGCCTGCAAAGCCGCGAACCCCGGTTCGATTCCGGGCCTGGCCTCCATTCCTTCCAGATTTTCCAGATTGTGTCGGCCTCAGACCTTGGGCTTCATGGCGTCCTTGCGGCGTCCGGACTGGCCGGCTGTCAGCGCGATATTGGCCGAGCGCATGATCAGCGCGGTCAGGCCGAGCAGCAGCACGATCATGAGGGCCGCCAGCCAGCGCTGATAGGACTCGGCGCGATAGACGCCGCCTGACCCCACGCTTTCCATTTGCTGTGGCGGGTAGGGCAGGCCGAACTGGGTCGCCAGGCTGCGAATGCCGGAAAAGTTGATGACCGGAATGCCCTCCTGCAGGAAGTGGCCCATGACCGTCGGGACACGGAACGCCCCCGAAGGTGCCTGGCGCAGCAGTCCGCTGCCGAAGTAATGATCAATGCTGCCCGGGCCGGTTGTGGCCGTGCCGCCACCGACATTGATCAACGCAGCGATGGGCTGGCCGTCGGCCTCCTGGTTGTAGAGGCGAATACGTTCGACGACAGCGGCCTCATAGCTTTCCGGAACCAGAACTTCGATGCCGGCGCGTTCGGCGGCCTTTCGAATCTCTCTCAGACCTTGTTTGTCGAGCCCGATGCCGCGGTCCTCGATGCCGCCCAGCGTGGCGGCTCGGGCCCGCATGTCGATCAGTTCGGCCTGGCGCAGCTCATGGGCGATATCCATCCAGGCAAAGCCGGGCACGTTGGCACCCCACTGCGATGCCGATCCGGAGACGATAACGATGGGGTTGACACCCAACGATTCCAGGGCGGCGTAGACGGAGAGATTGAGTGCTGGGAACGAGCCTGAGACCGCTACTGCAACGTAATCGCCTGGTTCGACGCCGGCTTCGGCCAGAAGCCGTATTGCAACCGCAGCCCAGTTCGGGTTGATGGTTGCCTGTTTGGCTTCAAGGTGGCCGCTGTTGCTGGTGATCGACGAAGAAGCGGCCCCGATCAGGCCCGATCGCAGCGGGTCGACATCGGGATTGATCGGATTGATGCGCCCGCGGATGGGGCGCAGGGTTTCGATACTCTGCTGCACCAGCCGCGAGGCATTGAGCATCTCGTCGTAGTAGCGGGAGGCCGTTTCACGCGTGAAGGTTTCGACAACGATCAGCGCTGCAATCGCCGCTACTGCAAGCAGCAGCAGGGCGCTGACAGGGATTTCGGACGGTCGCCAGTAGAGTTTCTGTGCGCGCGGTTTCATTCGAACACCTTTTGCAGGACGGTGGTAAGGTCGGCGCGATTGAGCGCCTGCTCGGCCTCATAGCTCATCAGGACATCGGGCATGATCAGCACCAGGATGAGGCGCACGAGCACGGCGGAAACGGTCAGCCCGACCAGGGTCTTGACCAGGCCTTGCCGCTCGAACCAGATGGCGATCAGGCCGGGAATGATGTAGCCGATGACGCCCAGCTCGAAGTAGGTGAAGTGCATCGCGCTGCCGACAGTGCCGGCTGCCGCGCCGGTGTCGGTGGCCGGAAAGCTCAGCACGCCGCCCATGCTCAGGTCGAGCAATGACCCGGAAAGGTAGCCGAACAGAATCATCAGGGCGGTCTTGCGGCGACCATAGACCACCATGAAGCTCGACAGGGTGCGCACGGCGATATAGGTCAGGTAGGCGGCCAGCAGGGTCAGGGCCACGCTCCAGGGTTGCAGCAGCTTGAGTGCCACATAGCCGGGCACCACCAGGCCACCGGCGGCCAGCCCGAAGACTTCCACCAGCAGCAGGGTGACAAGAAGGCCGATGCCGATCGACACCGCCAGCAGGTTGAGCAGGATCATAGCGGTTGGCTCCGTGTTGCCCGGTTATTGAATTGCCTTGCCAGCTCGGCGCCGCCGCCGTGGACGTTGCACATGCCCACGATCAGCGCCGGGCCCTCGGTGTGTTCGAGAACAATCTCGAACAGTTCGTGCTGCTCCAGCCCTTCGGCCACCGTCATCCGGCTGGGTGGAATGCCGGCACGCACTGCTGCCCGGGCGAACAGCAGGGTGCCCGAACCCATCAGCAAATACTGGTCGGCGGCCGTCCAGCGGGCGGCCACTTCGGCAAGCTGCTGTGACCGCTGCGGGCGGTCGAAGCGGCAGTTGACGACCGCCAGTTTGAAGCGATCCTTGCCGTGGTGGTCGATCACTTTTTCCCAGATCATCTCGGTCGAGTCGGGGTCGTTGGCGGCGAAGGCGTTGACGAAAACGATGTCGCGCCCGAAAAAGTCGATGGTCTGCACGCGCGTTGCGCCGACCTCGGGTGCAAGCTGCTGCATGCCTGCCAGGGCGTCTTCGCGGCTCACGCCCAGCGCCCGGCAGACGTTGAGCGCCAGCGCCACGTTTTCGGCATGTTCGGCGTAACGGAATGCTGCCATCTCTTCCTGGGTGATGGCGGCCACATCTTCGCTGGTCGTGGCGTGCAGCTCGCTGCCGCGGTCGTCGGCGGCCATGCGGAAGGTGTCAAGATACTCGCGCTCGGCGGTAAACAGCCGGGCGCCGAAAGGCACCGTACCCGCCAGCGCCAGCGCCACATCCGGCGCTCCGGGGCCCATCACGTCAAGGTGGTCGGCACGCGCATTGGTGATCACGCCATGGGTCGAGCGCACCATCTGTCGCTCGCTCAGGGCCTGAAAATTGGGCTGCAGGGCCATGCACTCCATCACCAGAACATCGGGTCGGAACCCCACCACCCGACGCATCACGCGCATCTGCTCGATGATGTTGGGCTGGTTGGGGCGATGGAGAGGATAGTCTTCGCCGTCAGGGCCGGTGACCGCCGCGAACGAGCCGGTGGTCTTGGAGCAGACCCGCTTGCCGCCGCCGCGCAGGCCGGCGGCGATCAGGCGCACCACGCTGGTCTTGCCGCGCGTGCCGTTGACGTGCACGCGCACCGGCAGGCGCTGAAGAACCCAGCGATGAACCAGGACTTCGGCAAGCCCAAGGGCAATCAGCAGCACCAGGATGCAGCTGACGATGGCCATGGCGAAGATGTTGCTGATGGCGACAAGCCTCGTGTTCAAAGTACCGAATGGTAGCGTCAGTCGGTGAAATTTGTAAGGCCGTGGCGCAAGTGCGGCTCTGCTAACATTCACGCGCAGGCCCGGATGGCGAAATGGGTAGACGCAAGGGATTTAAAATCCCTCGGTGGCAACACCGTGCCGGTTCGAGTCCGGCTCCGGGCACCATCTTTCATTCACTGCAGCCTTTTGTGGCGAAAAACCCGATGCATTTCACACTTTCATGACGGTTTGTTGATCGGGCGTCGACAGCGGACGCGGAAAAAAGCGGGGGCACCCCCATCCACAGGATCCCCCCATGAAAAAGCCTGAAATGATTGTTGGTCTCGCCGCTGCCCTGGCAGCTGCCACGGTGCTTGCCGATGCTCGCGTCCGCGTGGTTCACGCTGCCCCCTTCAGCGACAGCCTGGAAAGCACGGCCGTAAGCGTGACTGCCAACGGCGACACGCTCCTCGAGAACTTCCGTTTCGGTGACTTCACCGACTACGTCGAACTGCCGGCCGGCAGTTACGACCTGGCGGTGCTGCCCGCGGGTTCGGCCGATGCGGCGATGACTGCCTCGGTCGACCTGGCCGACGGCGTCGATTACACCGTGCTGGCCACGGGCAACGGCAGCACGCAGGCGCTGGCGTTGTGGCCCCTGGTCGATGATCCGACGGCGGCTGGCGCCGGCAATCTCAATATCCGCGTCGTGCATGCCGCACCATTCGCGGTCGATCCGGAACAGACCGAGGTCTCCGTCCGGACGGCTGCCGGTGACGTGATCAACGGCCTGATTGGTGTGCCGTACTTTGCAGACAGTGGTTATTTCGCGGTTCCGGCCGGGACATACGACCTGAAGGTCACGTCCAACGATGCCTCCACCAACTATATCGATCCGCTGCCGGTCGATCTGCCGGCCGGCCTGGACGCGACCCTCGTTGCGGTTGGCGACGGCATCCATCAGCCGCTGGGTATTCTGGCCCTGCCGGTCGGGCCGCTCGAGACCCGCACGCCCGTCGACAACGACGTCAACGGCTGGTGGACCTCGGCAAACGCCGCCGATGAGGGCCTGCTGTTGCTGCCGATTCCGGCGCGCAACCAGCTCGTCGGTTCGGTATATACCTATGCGCCCGACGGTTCCGGCGAGCAGCGCTGGTTCACGCTCGACTCCGGCGGGGCCGGATTCGATGGCCGCAATGCTGTGGGCACGCTGTATACCGCCAGTGGCGCCACCCTGGCCGGTGACGAGAGCGCCAACGTGGAACAGGCCGGCACCTTCGGCATCGAGTTTCTTTCATGCTCCGAGGCCGTGTTCACCGCAATGCTCGACGGCGGCGCTGAAGCAACCTGGACGCTCGGCCGGCTGGTGGATACGACGGGCTGCAATCTCAGCGACGAGACTCGCTGAGATCCCGACCACCCTGGCAAAGCGTTCAACGGCCCCGGTCTCGGCGACCGGGGCTTTTTGAAGTCCGATGCCCTTGCCGACGCTTGTCGCCGTCTGCCGTAGTGTTGCCCGGCTGCCCGTCTGCATCGGTCTCATAGCCGGCCTGATAGACTTCGCTGTGCTTGTAGTTGTTGTAGGCAAACCGGACAAGCACCGTGCCTGCAGCGGCGGCGGGCAGGGCGAGCAGCACGCCCGCGAAACCGAACAGCTGTCCCCCCGCCATGACGGCGAAGATGACTAGCACCGGATGCAGGCCGATGCGATCGCCGACCAGCCTGGGGGTGAGCACGAAGCTTTCGATGAGCTGTCCGACGACGAAAACGATGCCGACCGAAAGCAGGAAGAAGAAGTTGAAGTCCTGAATGACTGCGGTCGTGCCAGCAAGCAATACGCCGACGATCGCGCCCAGATAGGGTACGAAACTGACCAGGCCGGAGATCAAGCCGATGGCGATGGCATTATTGAGGCCGACGATCCACAGGCCGATGGCGTAGATCAGCCCCAGACCGAGCATGACCAGCAGTTGCCCGCGCAAAAAGCCGCCCAGTGCGTCGTCGCAGTCTTCAGTCAGCTCCACCACGGTCGGCTCGAGGTTTCGCGGCAGCATGTCGCGCAGCGTCGTCATCAGCAGCCGCCAGTCGCGCAGCAGGTAGAAGGTCACCAGCGGAATCAGGATCATGGAGCTGATCCAGACCAGAAAGCGGCCGCCGGACTGGGTCATTAGGCTGACCAGGTTGCCGGCCGCGCCGGCGATGTTGGAAAAATATTCCTGGATGAGCTTGCGTGCCCGCTCGACGTCGAATGCCTGCAGATTCAGCTCGATGCCGAGTCGGGCCTCGAGCCAGGGGATCACGTTCTGCTGGAAGGCGTCGAAATATCCGGGCAGCCGACCGACGAAATCAGCCACTTCCCGGATCAGCGCCGGGATGACGATCAACAGCACGACCGCGATCAGCACGAAAGCCAGCGCAAAAACCAGGCTGACCGCGAGATCCCGGCGCATGCGCATGCCCTCGAGCCAGCCAACCACGGGGTTGACGATATAGGCGATGAGAATGCTGATGAAAAACGGCGTCAGCACTGGACCCAGCAGCCACAGCAGCCAGCCGGCGATCACCAGGCTGGCCAGAATCCAGGCGATCTGGTAGCGACTGAGCTGCGGAAAAGGCACGTTCTCGGGTTCGTTCATGAGCGGTTCTGCTCTCACCTAGGACCGGATGAATACTGGCAGGCCGCGGGGGCGCTTGCAACTGGCGAGCAAGCAGCCGGCCGCGCACGACGGGTATAATCCCGTAGCTTCAGCGAGCCGGCCGCAGGCGGGCTCGAACGGCTCATCGTAACCGCGGACGGTTTTCCCAGCATGGCAATTGATATCAACGTCAACTCCGAGATCGGCCCACTCGAGACCGTGGTGGTGCACTCGCCCGGGCAGGAGATAGAGAACATGACGCCGCAGACAGCGGCCGAGGTGCTCTATGACGACATCCTCAACCTCGAGCTGGCGGTGGGTGAGCATCGGCAGCTCAAAGGCGTGCTCGAAAAGGTGGCGCGCACGATCGAACTGCGCGATCTGCTCACCGAGGTGCTTGGCGACGGTCGCGTCTGCGAAGCGCTGGTCCAGGCGTTGTGCGAGCTATTCGACGCGCCCGAGGTGCGCGATGATTTGCTGGCACTTTCAGCCGCTGATCTGGCGCGCCAGCTCATCGAGGGCACGCCCAAAAGGCCCATCAGTCTGGAAAAGCATCTCAGCCAGTCGCGCTACGCCATTCCGCCATTGCCCAACGCCTTCTTTACCCGCGATGCGACGATGTGCGTCAACGACCACATCATCATCGGCTCCATGGCCTATCGTGCCCGCGTGGCTGAAGCACTGCTGCTCAAGGCCGTGTTCCGCCACCACCCCGACATCCGCTCGGGCGGGTTCTATTTTGACGGCACCGACAATCGCAATTCGCAGGTCACCATCGAGGGGGGCGACCTGCTGGCCATCCGTGAGGATCTGGCCGTGATCGGCTACAGCGAGCGCACCTCGGTGGCTGGCATCGACCAGCTGATGCGCTCGATCGCCGCTCAGGGACCGATCAACAACTTCATTGTCGTCGAGATTCCCAAGACCCGCGCCACGATTCATCTCGACATGATCTTCACCATGATCGATCACGACAAATGCGTGGTTTTCCCGCCGCTGATTACCGGGCCGAATCGTTCTCGCGCTTTTCACTGCGCTTTCAACGGCGGGCCGGAAGCCAGGATCACCGAGCATCGCGACGTACTTGCCGCACTGTCTTCGCTGGGAGTCGAGCTGGTGCCGATCAACTGCGGCGGCGAGCAGGAGTTTCAGCAGGAACGCGAACAGTGGTCGAGCGGCGCCAACTTTTTCGCTTTTGCACCGGGCCAGATCCTGGGCTACCGCCACAACCGCCATACGGTGAACGCGCTCGACCAGGCCGGTTTCAACATTGTTGATGCGCCAGAGCTGATTGCGGGCAGGCGCAGTATCGCTCCCGATGAGCGCGTCGTGGTGACCATCAGCGGCGCCGAGCTTTCACGCGGTGGCGGCGGCTGTCGCTGCATGACCATGCCGATCAGGCGGGAGTCGATCGCTTCCTGATCTGCCCTGAAGCCACTGATATCGCCGCTCGACTCTGACAGTTGCTCGTTTTCGAGCGGGCGATGTGACCCGTTTCCGAACCATGACTATCGGCCCTTGTCGCGGGGCTGAGGGTTCGTTTACCTTCGATGCTTTTCCCTTTACGGAGAACCGGCCTTGAAAAGGATTCTGCTGTTTGTCGTCGCTGGGGCCTGGCTGTTGCCGGCCGCAGCGCAGGAACCGGTGCTGCGCCAGCCCGTGCCCGGAGTGCATGCGATCACCGGCGTGACCCTGGTAACCGCACCCGGCGAGACCATTGCCAACGGGGTCATCGTGGTGCGCGACGGCATCATCGAGGCGGTCGGTGCCGATGTCGCCGTGCCGCCGGATGCGCGTGTTCACGAATACGACCCGGAAGAAAGCGATATGCATGTCTATCCCGGGCTGATCGATGCCTATGTCCCGGTTGCCTTTGACGCCAACGCAAAGGGTGACGATGAGGAAGGCGACGGTGGCTCCGGCGAACGCCTGGAACCCGGCCGCTATCCGCACCCTCTGATCACGCCTGAGCGTCGGCTCAGCTCTGCTCTGTGGCCGCTCGAACGCGTCGAAAGCCTGCGCCGGGCGGGATTCACCACGGCGGTACTGGCGCCGGAAGCGGGCCTGGCGCGTGGCGCCGGTGCGCTGGTGAACCTGGGGCAGGGCGGCCTGGCCGAAAATCTGATCGACCCCGAACGTTCGCAGCACTTTTCCCTGCAGGCACGCAGTTCCGGGCGCGGGTTTCCCAGTTCCCTGATGGGCGCGGTGGCGCTGTTGCGACAGGTGCTTGCCGACGCCCAATGGCAGGTTGCGGCACGCGCGGCCTGGCAGCGCAACCCGGCGCAGGCCAGGCCACCGTTTCTGGAAGGCATTGCAGCGCTCGAGCCGGTGCTGACCGGCAACATGCCGGCGGTTTTCGAGACTGACGGCATGCTCGATTCGCTGCGCGTGGCGTCAGTGGCAGGCGAGTATGATCTGCGGCCCTGGATGGTTGGTCACGGTCGCGAGTATCAGCGCCTTGATTCCCTGGCTGCAACTGGCCTGGGCCAGATCCTGCCGCTCGACTTTCCCGACGCGCCCGATGTTGACAAGCACGAACGCGACACAAGCCTTGCCGAGTTGCGGCACTGGCAGCGGGCGCCGGAAAACCCGGCGCGCGTGATGGCGGCCGGTCTGCCGGTGGTGTTCACGACTCACCCGCACAGCAGCCCGGACGCTGTTTTTGCCAATCTTTCAAAAGCAATCGAGCGTGGTCTTGACTCCGATCGTGCGTTGGCTGCGTTGACCACCGAGCCGGCAAGAATGCTTGGCATTGACGACCGGGCGGGTCGCCTGGCCGCCGGCTACATGGCCAACTTTATCCTTGTGGACGGCGAGTTGCTGGTCGAGTCCCCGGCGCTGCAGGAGGTGTGGGTGGATGGCCGCCGCAATGTACTGCTTGCGCTCGATCCGCCGGAAATCGAGCCGGCCGGAAGCTGGGATATCACGCTGGCGACCGAAGGCATGGGCAATATCGATGCCGCGCTGGAGCTCAAAGGCAAAGCCACCAATCTTTCCGGCAGTTTCGAAATCATGGGCACCAGCATGCCGCTGGCAGAGGCTCGTGTGTCGGGCAGCCGCCTGAATGTTCGCATCGACGGTTCACGCCTGGGCATGTCCGGCTCGCTCACCTTCTTCCTCGATATCGAGGGGGAGCGCGGCAGCGGCAGTGGTTCCAGCCCGCAGGGCAGTTTCGACGTGCGCGCACGGCGCAGTAGCGGCCCGGATGAAGTGGAGGAAGCAGTATGAACATGTTCAATCGAATTCTGCTCGGTGCGTTGCTCGGGCTGGTTGCCACAGCGGCCGGTGCGCACGACATCGAAGCCTGGATGAGCCCGATTCCGGAGCAGCCAAAACATGTGCTGATCCGCAACGCTACGCTGTGGACGGCCGATGAGGCCGGCATTCTGGAAGGCAGTGATCTGTTGATCCGCGACGGCAAGATCCGACTCATCGGTCAGGATCTTGGCGCCCCTCGCGGCGCGCTGGAAATCGACGCCGACGGCCGTCACGTCACGCCCGGCCTGATCGACGCCCATTCACACTCAGCGATCACCGGCGGGGTCAACGAGTCGTCGCTGATCAGCACCGCCATGGTGCATATTGGCGATGTGATCAATGCCGATTCGATCAACATCTACCGCGAGATGGCCGGTGGCCTGACCACAATGCAGCTGATGCACGGGTCGGCCAACGCCATTGGCGGGCAGAACGTGATTGTGAAGCTGCGCTGGGGCGCAGATCCGCAGGACATGATCGTCGACGGCCAGCCGGGGGTGATCAAGTTCGCCCTGGGCGAAAACCCCAAGCAAAGCAACTGGCAGTCGGACACGCCGCGTTATCCCGACAGCCGCCAGGGCGTCAACCAGATCATCGACCAGAAATTCCAGCAGGCTCGCGAATATGCCCGCCGCCACGCCGAGCGCGGCGGGCGCAATGCGGTGCCGCCGCGCCCGGACCTGGAAATGGAGGTCATCAACGCCATTCTCGACGGTGAGATCGACGTGCATTCGCATGGCTACCGTGCCGACGAGTTTCTGGCGCTGATGCAGACCGCCGAACGCCACGGCTTTACCATCCGCGCTCTGCATCACGTGCTCGAAGGTTACAAGGTAGCCGACGAGATCGCCGACTACGGTACCGGCGGCTCGACGTTTTCTGACTGGTACGGCTTCAAGTACGAAGCACGCGACGCCATTCCCTACAATGCCGCCCTGATGCACGATCGTGGCGTGCTCACCAGCATCAACTCCGACAACCCGGAGCTGGCGCGACGCATGAATATCGAAGCGGCCAAGTCGGTGCGCTACGGCGGCCTCGACGAGCACGAGGCGCTCAAGCTGGTCACTGCCAACCCGGCAAAACAGCTGCGCCTGGATGACCGCATCGGTCGCCTTGCCGAGGGCCTGGATGCCGATATCGTGATCTGGAACGGTTCGCCCATGTCGGTCACCAGCCGCGTCGATCAGACCTGGATTGATGGCCGCCTGTATTTCGACCGCGAGCGTGACCTGCAGGCCCGAAAGGACTGGGAAAGTGAGCGCCAGAGCCTGATCGCCGCGGTGCGCGCCCAGGATGCGCCCGATGATGCCGAAGCTTCGGAAAACCAGGGCGAATCAGGTACCGCCGAATCAACCGACAGCGACGACCCCGATCCGGGGCTCGCTGTCCTTCGCCAGCTGCTGGGAGGAGCCTGAACATGGCCTACGTTTTCAGTCGTTTTACCCTGGCTGCGCTGACGCTGCTGATCGCCAGCGCGCCGGCTCTTGCCGAAAGTACTGCCTACGTTGGCGCTACGCTGCATCCGGTCTCCGGGCCGCCAATCGAAAATGGCACGCTGCTGGTCAGCGACGGTCGCATCGAAGCGATCGGCGATCAGATCAATCTGCCCGACGATGTCACGGTTGTCGAGCTTGACGGCCAGCACCTCTATCCCGGCCTGGTTCACGCCGGCACGGTGCTGGGTCTGACCGAAATCGGCAGCGTGGCCGGCACGGATGACACCACCGAAATGGGCAAGATCAATGCCGCCATCCGCGCCGAGATTGCCGTCAACCATGACTCCATGCTGTTTGCGCCCAACGTCACGGGCGGCCTGCTGACGGCCAACGTGATGCCCACCGGCGGGCTGATCCGCGGCAGTTCGGCGGCCATCAGCCTGATGGGCTGGAACTGGCAGGACATGACGCTCAATGCACCGTCGGGCATGCACATCGCTTTTCCGCGCGGGGCCGCCGATGACGCCGAGCATGAGGATCTGCAGCTGATCGACGAGGTGCTCGAGCAGGCCCGGGCCTGGAACAAGGCCATGCGCGCGCATCGCCAATCCGGCGCACCGCGACCGGCCCCCAACGATCAGTTTGCTGCGCTGGTGCCGCTGCTCGAGGGCGACATGCGCCTGTTTCTGCACGCCGCAGACGAGCGGACCATGAACGCGGCGCTTGATTGGGCAGAAGGGCAGGGCTTTGAAGACCTGGTGCTGGTTGGTGGCCCCGATCTGCAGCACGTGGCCCAGCGGCTGGCGGCTGGCAACATATCTGCCATCCTGGCGGGCGTGAACGTCATGCCCGAGCGCGCCTGGGAACCCTACGATGAGGCCTACGCGGCCGCTGGTCGACTGGCCGAAGCCGGCGTGCGCTTTGCCATCACCGACGGTGGCGCGGCGTTTGACGCGGGCAATGCCCGGCACATCGTCTTTCAGGCCGGCATGGCGGCGGCATTCGGCCTGGCGGAAGACGCCGCGCTCAAGAGCGTGACTCAGTGGCCGGCCGAGATCATCGGCGTGGGTGACGAGCTGGGCACGCTCGAGCCCGGCAAGCGCGCCACCTTTTACGCCACCGATGGCCCGGCGCTGGAAGCGACCACGCAGGTGCACGCCGCCTGGGTCGACGGTGAATCCTACGATTTCTCGCGTGATCGCCAGCGCCGACTCTACGAACGCTACCGCAATCGGCCGCAGGATCCCGCGGCTTCCGACTAGCCGGGCTGTCCGGCGGCGCCATGGATGACGTGGCGCCGCCGGATGCGGTGTGGGTTTCGACGCTGCAGGATCAAGATCGAAAGTCAAAGTCAAAGGCGGTTTCGCCCGCCTGCTGCGCAGGCTGATGGCGAGTAACTTTTTTCCAGAGCGAAAAAAGTAACCAAAAATCGCTCTTCAAAGTCAAGATCCCACGCTTGATTGTTACGGGACTTGCTGGCTGTGCGGGCTGGCCCCTTCGCGGCGCTGCCTTCGCGAGGATTCCGTCGGCGGATTCGGTGGCGTTCGCAATAATGGAACGAAGCCGGCAGGCCGGCGGCCCGCCTTCGATCGGCGGGTCCTGGCACGCGTTGCTTGCATTGGTGCCGATCCGGTACCTCGTCCGTCGCGGATGTAACCGCGACCTGCTGGGCCCTGGGTGTTGCGGGATATGAGCGTGGTCTGCGTAGGTCGGGGCTACGTCCCCGACGGATAACTAAGGGCCGAATCACGAACAGGCCAAAAGTTAGTAATAATATAATCAGGGGGATAAACGAAGAATCTCACCTTTTGTCTCATCCGTGAGCACATGCACCGCTCCATCCGGCCCGACTCGCACATCCCGCAAACGCTGCCCGAGTTCCAGGCCCAGCGACTGATCGGAGACGACTTCATCACCGTCGACGACGATGCGGCGGATGGTCTGTTCGACCAGGCTGGTGATCAGCAGGTCTCCCTGCCAATCGGCGAAGGGTTCACCACGGTAGATGCTCATGCCGGCCGGCGCGATGGACGGGCTCCAGTCGATACGGGGATCGACCGTGCCGGGGCGGGTGGTGTAGGGCGTGACCCGGGCACCGGAGTAGTCGACGCCGTGGGTGGCAATCGGCCAGCCGTAATTCGCCCCGGCCTTGATCAGATTGAGTTCGTCGCCGCCGCGCGGGCCGTGTTCGTGCGACCAGATGCGGCCGCTATCGGGTTCGACCACCAGGCCCTGGGGGTTGCGGTGGCCCAGCGAGAATATTTCCGGTCGGGCGCCTTCGCGCCGCACGAAGGGATTGTCGGCGGGTACGCTGCCGTCGTCGCCGATGCGAATGATCTTGCCCAGGTGGCTGTCGAGGCGCTGGGCGTGTTCGCGGTAGTCGAAGCCGTCGCCGATACTCACCAGCAGCGTGCCGTCGGGAAGAAACGCCATGCGGCCGCCGTAGTGAACCGGCGTATCTTTCCACGGCCTGGCGGTGAACAGAACCTCGTTGTCGCTCCAGCGTCCGTCGATCAGGCGTCCGCGCACCACGCGCGTGGCGTTGGCCTCGGCGCTGCCGTGCGCAAGGGTCAGATAGATCCAGCCGTTGTCGGCATGGTCCGGGTGCAGGGCCAGGCCCATCAGGCCACCCTGGCTTTCTGCGTAGACTTCGGGCGTGCCTTTTACCGGCGCTTCAACCAGGCGCCCATCGGCATCGATCAGCCGCAACCTGCCCGGGCGTTCGGTCACCAGCGCCCGGCCGTCAGGCAGAAAGACCAAAGACCAGGGGTGCTCGAGGCCATCGACAAGGGTTTCGACCTCCAGCGCCTTTGCCGGAAGGGCGCCACCGAGCAGGATCAGGGCGCAAAGCAGGAAAGTCCGGATCATGGCGGGCTCCACGGCGGGTATTGCCCGAAAGATAGCAGACTGGCAGCGAGGGACTGATAATCTGTTGCTTCCAAGCAGCGTGGAGCGCGGCCATGAAGATTTTGCGGTGGTTGATGGCCTGGGTGACGGCGGTGCTGGTCACCGCCCTGGGCGGCAGTGTGGTTCAGACCCAGCTCAATATCGCCCGCATCACGGGGCTGGGTGTCGAGGTGGGGGTCGGCGAAAGGCTGGAGACGACGTGGCAGGACCTGCTGGGCTTTGCCCCGCTGTGGGTGTCAACCCAAAGTAGAAATGTCCCCTTTTCTCCAAAGTAGAAATGCCCCCTTCGTTTTCATGTGATGCAGTCGGGGTAGGCTCGCTTCCAGGGGTGGTCGGGTGGTGGTTTGTAGGCAGGCTTTGCGGCTTGCTGCTGTC